>CADBNQ010000046.1 GCA_902796045.1 uncultured Lachnospiraceae bacterium
TATTCCTTCTCAGTCAAGGAGGGAGCACTGACGATCTACTCAAATACCATGCTCTGCCCTTACTGTCACAATGTCCTGCCCCAGCATTTTTTTCACTATGAGATGCTGCTGATCGGCCTGGCGGGGAGTGTGGCCTCCGGAAAGACTGTTTATCTGTCTTCTCTGATGATGAACAGCTATGATGTCCTCCAGAGAGAGAACCTGAGTGTCAGAAGCGCGGAAGGGAATCCGCAGGACGCCTACAAGATGAGTATGGAGAGAAATGCTGACAGACTCTGGCGTTATGGGATCTGCCCTGAGGCTACTGGCAAGGCCTTTCGCAAACCCATATTTCTGGAGCTGACATACAAGATTTCCGACCGCACCTGCCATATGCTGGCTGCCATCTATGACGTGGCGGGAGAGCTGATCAGTGAGAGTGCCGGTTCAGGCCGGACCGGCTTCGTACGACACATGGATGGCTATATCTGCCTGGTAGATCCTGCCCAGATGCATCTCGAACATATCCTGCCTTCCAGGCAGAGGCCTGATGAGGAGAAGGTGCTCGAGAAGCTGCATCTGCTGAGCAGGGAAGAACAGATTGCCGTACAGAGGATGAGCAATGAGAACGGCTGCCAGGTCATGAGCACTGAGTCAGGCGGCCAGCCATCGCAGGCCGGCGATGAATATATCTATGAGAGGAGGGCGGAGATGATCCTGGATTCCATCCGTGCCGGGGTGGGAGATACAGACTTAAAGAATAAATACATGGCTCTGACCATTGCCAAGAGTGATCTTCTGGAAGACCTGGGTGAGATCAGGGCATATAACGGGAGCCGACTTCTCTTTGAGAGAACGGCTGTCAATTATGGCTTTCTCAACATGGATCATCATTTTCTCCGCCAGAATATACTAAAACAGATTTTTGACCAGAAGGTTTTCCGCCTGCAGCGAAATCTGGATGATTATAAGGAAAGCGGCCTGTTTGCGGTCTCTGCCCTTGGCTGTGAGGTTGTGGAAACAGATGCAGATCAGGAATCAGGTCCGGAGGACAGGCAGTACGAAAAAGGAGAGGCGCCGGGAAGCGCTCCGCCAGACAGGGTTTTCAAAACAGTAAGCAGAGTCTCTCCCATCCGGGTGGAAGAACCCTTTATGTGGATGGTGATGAAAGCGATGCAGGAAAGAGGGTGGCTTGATTGAAGATAGAATACTTGCAGCATATGTATACATGGTCAGGCCGCTGCATTACAGGGAATAAACTTGGATGGGGCATTGTGGCGTCTGCCACGCCGACATCCCTGCCTCTGCTCAGAGAGATCGAGAAGCTGGCTGCAGATGCCCAGGCAGATTCTGAAGGTATGGTCCCTGTGGAAGAGATGATATACAGCCCGATCGCCGGATTTGTCAGAATGACGACCTGGCCGGGCCGGCAGGGGGAAGATGGACGCAGGCATAAATATGTGCATATCCTGCATCCCGCTGACCCTGACCAGCTCATGCCGGAAGCTCTTTTTGCGGGACCAGACCTGAGAGGGACTTTGAATGGAACAGACAGTTCCTTAGTCAGTCTTCCCCGATTAAGTCTCCCTTCTTTTGACGGGGACCCGGGTGAGATCCTCAGAGAGATGGGATTGTATGACAGTCTGCCTGCCCTGATGCGGGCGGTCTGCTGGAGTCTGATGGAATCTCACTGCAGTCTGAATATCGTGGCAGATCACTGGAAGAAGGAAGACTTTGCCGCAAAGGCAGCCAGGCTCATGTATGCCATCTTCTGTCTTCTGCCGGAAAGCCTCAGGAAGAGAGCCGGCTACCTGTCCTATGCAGTCCGGGACACAGAGAGAACAGCCTTTTATTTCTCGGAGAAACCCTGTGGTAAAGCAGTCTTTATCCTGGATGAGGATCTGTATAAAGACCCTGTAAAAGATGGGGATGAGTTGTCGGAAGCCTTCTATGACGGCCTTCTCCGTCTCTGGAAACAGGACAGAGATCAGTATCCTGTTGTTATGGAACAAGTGGCCCTTAAAGCGGGACTGGCTTCAGGGACCGGCCGGGAACTGGATAAGCTCCAGTGGGTGTTTTATGACACTGTTCTCAGGCAGGAAGGAAGAATCCTCTCTGAAGAAACCCTGGCAAGGAATATCCCGGAACTGATCTACTGGGGACTGACAGACCAGGTTTTTATGGAGATTGCAGAAAGGTGTATCAGGGATCTTGACCAGGTGGCAATAGACCCGGGACTTCGGGAACTGTACCTGAACTCTCTGGTTGACAGGGTCTCGGGCAGGAGCCTGGTCCGGGTGTCTGATGAGATCGCCCGCATCATGATGCTGCTTAAGGAAACGGATCCGGAGGCCATGGAGAAGGATCTTCTCATGATCAAAGAGAAGAACAGCCTTGTATATAATGAGGTCATGATCATCCTGTCAGACGGCGAAGAGACTGATGCTGATACCGCAGAAAGAATAGAAGAAACAGAAGAAAAAACAGAAAAAGCCGAAGAGACAGAAGCATCGGAAGCAAAAGAACCGGCGGTTCAGGAAGAGACTTGCGGGGAAAACCTGCCGGTCATGCCTGAGGCAGACTACCGGGTTCTTCCTGCCCGCCGGACCGGAAGGCAGGAAGAAGAGGGGACGGGGGGATCCTTTGTTGATTTTCTCCTCCTGTCACTGCCCATAGGATTTCTGACAGGCTGTGTCATGTTTCTGTCTCACTATTCCCTGATGATCGGCCACTGGAAGATCGCAGTGGGAATGGGGGGCATGTGGCTGATCCTGATCCTCCACTACCTGATCCTGCTAAAGAGCAGACAGCATGAGCGGCCGCTCTGGATGGGCATTGGACTAAGCCTCCTGACCGGCGAGCTGATTGAGATCGCAGCCAGTTATTTCATCCCGCAGGAATACCGGATGATCTATTTCATCATCCTGGGCGCGGCTGTTGTCGGCTTACAGATAGTGAGCATGTTTTTGAATCTGGAGAAATAAGACATGAGAACGATAGATCATACAGGATCTTTCCTGAGCGAGATAGAAGACAGGCTCAGGGAGATTAAAAACAGCAGAAAGCCTTTCAATGAATTTCTCCTGGAGAAGATGGATTACTTTGATTACAGTAACACTTCTCTGGCCAGGAAAGTATGGCACAGAATCGAGAAAAAAGATACAGGAACGGCTGTCTATGTCCCTGTCACCCGACAGACTATCGGAGCCTGGCTGAAGGGATCCATGCCATCCAGCAGGGAGATCTATGTGACACTGGGACTTGCCTTTTCCATGAGCCTTGAAGAGATCAACCATATCCTGTTGGAGACCTATATGGGATACGGCCTCTATTGTAAGAATATCGAGGATGCCCTCTGGATTGCCATGATCAACGGCCTCTTTACCATCGACCGCCTGGAGGAGGTTAAGCAGGAGGTGGAAGAGATCCTTACCCGGCAGGATGGACCCGGCAGAGAAGGACGGCTTGCCACCATGGATCTGTGGGTTCTCCTTTCTGAGGCTGTAACCCTGGACCAGTTCTATGGCCTGATCAGGGATTACAGGGATGAGTTCAGGGAGGGCATGCTGAGGTTCGGACAGTGCATGGAAGAAGTGATTGAGGAAGAATACGGTTACTACGAGAAGGCGGCCTGGTTCTTAAGAGATATCGGCCTGCTCCACTGTGAGGCCCAATTCTCCAAAATCCGTGCCGGCAAAGCGGTGGTCACAAGAGAGTGGCTGCTGAGGTTCTGTATCGCTCTTCAGCCTTCCATTACGTCCATCGAGAAGCTTCTGGCCAAGGCGCAGATGGAACCTCTGGGGGTGACTCCTTCTGAGATTATTCTTGATATGATAGCCAGATACCATTCCGATGCCCTGGCCAACAGCCAGGAGATCTGGTGTATGATAGAGTCTGTTGCCAGAGAGCTCGCAGCAAAAGGCTATGAGGTTGAAGATGACCTCTGCCGCAAATATGACTCTGCCTATGATATCCCTCTGCCTCAGAAATGGCTGTTTTCCATCTGTGTGGGCAGAGAGCTTCTGGCCTGCGGAAAGAGACGTGACCACGGCTATGAGAAACAGGGCTACTGCAGGCATACCTTTATCGACCGCATCCTCTTTGAAGATCTCAATAAGACAAAAAAAGGGCAGACCTTTAAAAAGGAAGCGGCAAGATTGTGGGAAGACCACGGCCAGTCCGGGGAGACCGTTATGGAGGTTGCCATGCCCTATGTGCCGGCCTTGTCCGTACCCAGAGGATTTCAGTCTGATCCACTGGATCTGGAGAAATTTGAGGATTACTGTTATGTAAGAAGACCCAGCAGGCTCTCCAGGGACTTCCTGATGAACGACATCTATTTCTATTGTGCACTGTTGTATTCCCTCTGGACCGGAAAATGCTGGACAGGCCGCTTCACTGAGGAAGTTCATGAGGAGATTCTCACCGAGCTTGGCCGCTGCGGGACCGAAAGCCGGATGCTTGCGGACATGCTGAAAGCCAATCTGACTGCCGGCGCAGCCTGGAGAGAGGATTGTGATATCGCCCACATCCTGGATGCCCTTTGGATGATGAGACCTTCCTACAGTAAAAGTGAATAAAAGCCAACTTTTGAATGTGTATTCTGAGTATGTTATGCTCCTGTTAAGATTTAGCCGGAGCGTCCCTGCTGTTTGTGGTGTGACGCGGCTATGAAGAACAGGAGCTGATTTTATGTCTATTTTATCTCAGATCGGGGTCGCCCTGCTGATTCTTGTCATCGTTTTCATCCTGGTCAGGTCAAACCGCCAGCTGGAAGAAGCTGCCAGAGAAGGGGAACACTTTGTCGATGAGTGGGCCATCAAAGAGATCAGAAAGCAGGAGCTTGAGAAGGCGAGAAAGCAGCTGCCTGACCGCCGGAAGACATCAGGACAGGATAGGCCGAATCCGGTCCAGGGACCTGAAAGAACAGAAACATTTCAGGAACAGGAAGGAACAGAAGTGCTTCAGGAACAGGTATTTAGGAAGGACCCGACTCCGGCAGTTCGAATGGTGGATACCGGGATCAGTCTCGTGGAGCTGGATGATGCCGGGAACCCTGTCAGCAGGACCCGGGTCCAAAAACTGCCATTTACCATCGGCAGGGCACCGGAAAATGATCTGGTGATCGATGACCTGAGGGCCGCCAGGAAGCACTGCATGATCCAGCAGAAAGGCCAGTCCTTTGTCCTGGAGGATGAAGGAAGCAGAAATCAGGTGGAGATCAATGGCAGCAGGCAGGAAGAGACAGTCCTTGCAGACCAGCTTCTGTTAAGCATAGCCGGCAGGGAATTCCTTGTTGTCATGACGTCGAAAGGAGCACAATCATGAAGGCTGCCAGAGCATGGCCGGACCTGGCCGGAAGAATGACATGGGAGATGAAAAGAGCTTTCTATTCTTTCAGAAGAGGCCCTGGTCTTGCCGTCCTTCTGATGCAGGCACCGGTTCTTGCATTTGTGTGGTTCAAGGGGGCCGGTCCGGTCTATCTGGATATGGCAGGGATCATGGCCTTTTTGATCCTGACTTCCTGGCTGCTTACCTCCATGGTCCATGGAAACCGGATGCTCCTCATATACACTCTGCTTTTGCTGACGGTAGGAACCATGCTGCAGAGTGTTTTTTTGCAGGAAGCCATCAGCCAGGATCCCGGGAAGGGTCGGACAGGGAGTCCCGCAGCAGGGCTTCAGCTCCAGTATCTGCTGGCCTTTGGGGCTGCGGTCCTGGCTTCGATGGTCTATGTCAGGTGGAAGGAGATCTCTTCCATGAGAGTCTGCCGTTTCCTTTTTTTTATTTCTGTGGGCCTGTCAGTCCTGACCCTGCTTCTTGCCACCAGTGTAGGCGGGGTGAGAAACTGGATCACGGTCGGCGGTCTGTCTATTCAGACAACGGAGATCAATAAACTGCTCTATGTTTTTCTGGCAGCCGGCCTGCTTGGGACGGTGGAGAAACCGTCAGGCGCAAGGATTGGTGAGTTCTGCTTTGTCTCCATTGTATTCGCCCTCCTCCTGATGGTCCAGGGAGAATACGGGACCCTGCTGCTCCTGATCTGTGTGTTTTTTTCTTATCTTTTTCTCTTTGTAGGGGACATCCGCGTCTTTCTGGGGACGGGCCTGGTCTTTGCCAGCCTGATGGGCGCTGCTGCTGGGCTGGGTGCCAGGCTGCAGCAGGATTCACTGGCCGGCAGCCGGATGGCAGACTTTCCTTTTGCGGGGATGTACCTCAAAGCCTATCACAGAATTGCCAACAGATTCATCTACTGGATGCATCCCGAGAAGGACCCCATGGGACTGGGCTACCAGCTTCTCAAAGCCAAGGAATCGATCGTTCTGGGCGGGTGGTTCGGAACATCATCCGTGACAGCGCTTCCTGTCAAAACCAGTGATCTGGTTTACCCGGCTCTCATACAGCGCTGCGGGATGATTTTTGCCCTTCTGGTATTCATCATATTTATTCTCATGTGGCTGGAGGGGATGAAAGCCATGGTGAGGAAGGAAGACCGATATCATCAGGCGGTTGCTGCCGGAATCGTCATCATGCTTTTCCTGCAGGCCCTGATCATCATAGCCGGGAGTACCGGCCTTTGTCCGCTCACGGGAATCACGCTGCCCTTTATCTCAAGCGGGGGAAGCTCGCTGCTGGTCTGCTTTGTCATGACCGGCCTGCTTATCACAATATCAGGAAATGTGGGATGGAAAGGAAGCAGACATGGAGAAGAAGAGCTTTTTAAGGAGAGTACAATTATTACAAAGTGCCATTCTGCTCTCAGTCATATTCATCATTTTATCTCTGGTCCGTATCTCCGCAATCCTGCCGGGAGTCTCGGCGGAAGCAGACCGGCAGAAGGACAGGGCGAAACAGAGGATGTATGAGAAGGAGTATGTCCGAGGCAGTATTCTGGACAGAAAAGGGCAGCCCCTGGCCTGGTCGGAGGAAGCCGGCGGAAAGCGCTTTTACGGCTGCACCCATGCCGCTTCATCCCTGACAGGATACTATTCCAGGATCTATGGCACTTCAGGTCTGGAGGCAAGATTCAACAGCCTCTTAAGCCATAGTTCCTCACCGGAGAAAAAGAAAAGAGGGGCAGATCTGACACTGACCCTGGACCGGGACCTGCAGAATCTTGCCTATGAACAGATCAAGGATTACACAGGTTCTGTGGTTGTTCTTGATGCGAAAAACGGACAGATCCTTGCCCTGGCCTCCTCACCTTCGTATGATGCAGGGAAACTGGAGGAGAACTGGCAGGAAACTGACCAGATGGAGGGAGTTTTTATTTCCAACGCTTTCCAGAACCCTGTGGTCCCGGGATCTGTGTTCAAGCTGGTCACTTCCCGGGCTGTTCTGAAGCAGCATCTTGAGAATAAGACGGTCAGGGACCGGGGATGGCTCAAGGTAAACGGCCAGACCATCCACAACTACAATGGCACGGAGTACGGGACCCTGGACTGGGAAGAAGGGTTCATCAAGTCTTCCAACGTATACTTTATGAGCCTGGCTCTTGAGATGGGAGCACAGGCTCTGGATGACGCGGCAGGAGACTTTCTGCTGGGAGAGGATATAGCCCTGGATTTTACGACCCTGCATTCAACCTGGGATCTGGGGAACCGGGAGGACAATATAGTGGCAGCCACTTCCTTCGGACAGGGGAATACCCTTGTTACGCCCCTGCAAATGGCGATGATCACGCAGAGCATCGCCAATGGAGGAAAGATGATGAAGCCATGGATGGTCAGGTTTGTCACAGACGGCAGAGGGAGAGTAAAAGAAGTCGGAAAAGAAGAGCTTCTGAAAAAAACCATGGAGGCTAAAACAGCACAGAAGATCTGTCAGGCCATGACCGAAGCAGGGGAAGCCTATGACCTTAAAGAAATCGGTGAGGAAGAATACAGGATTGCCGCAAAAACAGGGACCGCCCAGAGGGGCGACGGAACCAATAATGCCTGGCTCGTGACTTTCGCCCCTGCGGACAGTCCCCGCTATGTTGTAGTGGTAAACAGGCTGAAAACCAAAAAAATCGGAAAAAGCCTGACCCCTGTGGCAGAGAAAATCTATGAAGAACTCTTCCGCTGAGCTGTCTCCAGCATCTTTGCATAATCCTCCAGACTGAGATGGTCCGGCGGATTGAGGCTGGTCTCCAGCAGGCTGTAGATGCCGGAGGGGACGATCTCCCGGCCTTGCTCTTCTTTCACGTTGATCAGTTCCTGAAGCAGAAGCCCCATCTCCTGGATGAGCAGCTGCCGGCCTTTGAGGTCCGGGGACAGATCGTAGGAGAAGCGAAGGCGGTAAGATGGATTTGGATTGACCAGGAAAAAATAGCTGTATGTGTAATCCACCAGTGAAAGAGAGAGGGTATCCTGCAGACGGTGAATGAGGATGTTGGAGGGATTCAGATCGGTGTATAAAACGCCGCGGTCCAGCAGCCAGGACAGGAGTTCACTGGTCACCTGGAGAAGGCGGATGATCTGCGGCCAGGGCAGATCAGCAAGGCGGATCTCCTCCCCGTCCGGGACAGCGGCTGCAGATCCGGCAGGGATGGGTGATAAACCCCAGTATCCCCTTGCGTAAGCGCAGTCCTCCATGCACAGGGCAAGGACCGGCTCTTTGATATCCGGCACCCGGCAGGCTTCGTGGATCCAGTAATAATAAGGAATCCCGGGGTGAGGAAGATGGCGCATGACCTGATACTCATCGATAAATGCTTCCCTGACCTCCGGGTTAGTTGAAGAGGTACACTTGAGAAGGACATGCTTCCCCTGGGAGATCCCTTTATAGAGGAAGGTGTCCTTTTTCTTTTTAAATAATTGCAGTGATGACAGTGTTTCTGTATTCATGGGAGTATCCTCCTTTTATAACCCCTGTTTCTGATTCGGGCAGGAACCTGAGATCCGTGTGCGTGTTAAAAAATCGTTGAGCCTGTGTCCCAGATAGTGTATCATAGGTGTTGGAGTATTACAATCTCTGACGCTGGTTTCTTGTGACTTTAGACGTGAGAGGAATCCGCAGGATTCTCGTGATATAAAAGGAGTCAGTTGTGGCAGTTTATTTTAAGAGTGAGATTAACAGACGGTCTTCTAATGAAGACAGTTTCTGTGACATAGAGTTCAGGATCAATCATGAGGCCGCCGTACACCTGATGGCAGTGGCTGACGGGATGGGGGGGCTGACCGGGGGAAGCTATTATTCCCGGACTGCAGTCAGTCTCTTTACAGAGTCTTTGCTGAAGGTGATCATGGGAGAGGAGTTCATGGGGAGTCCCCTGTCTGACCAGACTGACCTTCTTGTGGATTTTTGCAGGAGAGTATTTCAGGAGATCAACCAGGAGCTGTATACCCGGGGCCTGAACGCAGGGATCAAGGGAGGGACGACCCTCACCGTGGTCCTTATGTTCTGGCACAGCATCATCATAGCCAGCTGCGGGGACAGCCCCCTCTACTTTATGAAAGAAGGGAATCTGTCACTGGGATGTGAGATCCAGAATGCTGCCTGGCGTATGGTCAAAGAGGGAAAGACCCACCAGGGCTCCCTTTTATTCCAGCAGAACAAGAACCGGCTTCTCCATTATTTAGGGAGGAGAGAGGCCGTAAAACCCTTCATCAGGATGATGAAAGATACAGAGGCCGACTGTCTGCTGCTGGGGACAGACGGTGCCTTCGGCGATCTGTCGGCAAAGCAGATCGAAGGACTGATCAGTGGAACCGTCAGGCGGCAGCAGCTGATTCAGGACCTCTTTGACGCTGCCAGGAATGCCGGCGAAGAGGACAACCAGACAGCCATCTACTATATCAGGGATAAGAAGAAGGATCCTCCCTCTTTTACCCCTGTCAGCCGCCAGGATGAGGAGACGGCCATGCCCGGGCATTACAAAAAAGCAGATTCGCGGCTCGGCTTTCTGCGGACCAGGATTCTCGGGCTTAAGTCTTTTGGAGGTAGGGACGAATGAATCAATATTTTGAGGAAGGTGAGTATTTTACCTGGATCAGAGACCGGGATAAGAATGCCGGCTCACTGGTCATCCCTCTTCAGATGCTGACAGAAAGATTTCGCAGCAAAAGCAAACAGACCATGGTGGCAAAGGACACACGGACCGGAAAGAGATATTTCCTCAAAGTGCTTTTCTGCCGTGAGATCGATCAGGTTTATGTGGAGAAAGAAAGCAAGGTACAGCTCTATTCTCCCTATATCATCCGGATCTACGGCGGGATGTTTGATGAAAAGCACAGCCGGTTTATCACACTGGTGGAATACATCGATGAACAGGATCTCTCCGAGCTGATCAGACAGGGTGAGCTGGCCGGAAGAGGCTGGCGGGAGAAGATGCGGATCCGCCATAAGATCGCGCTGAAATTCCTCTATGGTATTGAACACTATATGTCCATGTACCGGCTGGATCCTATCGTACACAGGGACCTTAAGCCGGAAAACATCCTGGCCTCCCCGGACGGTGAGATTGTGAAGATCATTGATTTTGACTGGGTTCATCTGCATGAATCCAATGTCACGGTCATGCACCGCAGAGAGCAGAAGGGCACGCCTGGATATGCAGATCCCGGTTACTGGAACAGTTATGTCTGCAAGAAAGAGATGGACATCTACTCGGCAGGCCTGGTCCTCTACTTTCTCTACACCGGAAGACATCATTTTTACGGTACGGAGGATATCCAGAGGTATATGCTGGGGGATGATTATGCCTATCATCTCAAGGAAATGCCCGGCACAGACCCGGAGCTTTACGAGATCATCGCCAGGATGATCGCCAGAGAAGGGGAACGTTACACAGAGATCAGTCAGGTCATAGAGGATATGACTGCCTATCTGAAGAGCAGACAGGATCTGCCCCTGCTGCCGGAGAGATTGTCCGGAGAGGAAGAAAACGGCCTGATCCGCCTGTCTTTCCGGGTGGGGGATGTCAAGTACTCGCCCTACATGAAGAACAATCATTTTCTGCCCGTGGAATTCGGCA
>CADBNQ010000047.1 GCA_902796045.1 uncultured Lachnospiraceae bacterium
AGACGTGCAAGTCCCCGGGACATGGCTGCAGTTGCGGCTCCGCGATCATTATCCTCTGCCAGCCTGATCCTGGATGAGCCTCCAAGCACAGCCACCTCATCCGCAGTGATGTCTCCCTCAAAGTCTGACGGATAGATGCCGATATTGATCGTCAGAACCTGTATCCCAAGCTCCTCTAAGAGACCTCTGACATACTCATATTCTTTCCCTTTTGTATCAAATGTTCCGACCAGAACAACTGTCTTTTTCATGCTCTGCGTCCTTCCGATTTCCTGTTGTAAGCAATATACTCCATATAAAGCATATCATTTTTAAAGCAAGACATATGGAAGAAAAGCATCTGGATATTTGGATTATCAGGATGCACTATTATTTGGAATCGAACCTGATGTCACTGTGCCTTGAAGTAGGACAGGATCCCTTCAATGATCTCCGGCGTCGGGTAACCCTTCCCCTCCGGGCCATCCTTGCCATACAACATGGCATAAGAGAAATTGTCTGCCATACATTCTTCAGGGTCGACCACATAATCTGTGTTCTTTCCGAAGACCTCATCAAAGTTATCTGCCTGATCGGGGGTATAATACACATCTGTCCCATCTATCGGGATGAGTGCCGTAGTGGCAAAATCAAAAAATGTCTCACCCTCTTTCTCAAAGTGTTTTGTTGTTATAAAATCAACAAAACAGTCTTTGTCTTCTCCTTCGATCTTGAAAGAAGCATAAGAATCGTGGTGTTCTACATCCGGATTGGATATGTGGTATTCCTTTACACTCTGAGGCAGAGGAAAATCTTCATCCACTACAGTAAAATGAATCAGATCATACATTTTTTCCCGAAATTCCGGATTACACCTGGTAAGGCAGTGAAAGAGTTCGTGCCAGAAAAACAAGTTTAGATAGTTAAGATAATATTCCTTATTCTCTTCATCTGATGAAAGTGCCCCACCGATTGCCTCGGCATTGATATAGATCTGCGTTCCATGGGTGTATCCACCGGCACCCCCTTCTTCTTTCATAGTCGTTTTTACTAATACGATCTCATCCAGTGGGGGCAGGGTACAGCCATTTTTTTCCAGCGTTTCTTCCATCGAAGCAAAGTAACTGTCAATCAGCGCCCTCTCCTCATCTGTAAAGTCCAGGACCTGTTCCCCGGCATAGGCAAGATACTCGTCCATGGAAGCATTTTTCTTCTGCATCCTGAAGTCAAGGTCATTCTGGGTGAATCCTTTATAATAGTCCTGGTTGGAAAGCAGCAGTTTCCTCCCTTCCTCTTTAGAAGCAAAGCGATATTTGAGTTTTGTGGAAGCCGCCTTTGGGGAGCTATTGCAGGCACTCAGCACAATCATCACAGCTGCCAGGATAAATACAATCATTCTTCTGATCGTTTTATTGAACATTTCTTTGACACCCCCTTCTGTTATATTAGTTATGGTCTGCCGCTATTTGCTGCTGCGTATAAGACTCTTCGTCTTATCTATTTTTAGAAAAAGCCCCGGGTTCTAAACCTGGGGCTTTTCTGATGCTTTTTTCTTCCGGATGGCAGACATGCGGATGATGGACATGATGATGAGAACCGGCCCAAGGCAGGCAAAGAGCAGGTCGATCACATTACCGTAACGGCCGTAAAAAGTCTGCTTCCCGTTTAAAGGGATATTGACACAGCTGACACTGTCATAGCCAATCTCATCGATGCCCACCAGGAACAGTTCTCTGCCAAATCGGTCCACAACTACAGTGATACCATCGTAAGTTGGTTTCACAAGGGCATATCCGTTTTCTATGGCCCGGAACTCAGTCCTTTCTTTATGAGCGCGGGCAGCGCCCGGCCAGTCCCAGGAAGGGACAAAAAGTATATCCGTATCTGGGAAGTCCTTGTTCATCTTTGCGCCAAAGCCATGGTTGAAACTGATATAACTGTCGTCAAAACAGATGATGGCAGACAGAACTCCGTTCTCCGTTCTTACTGTCGGAACCTCGCCGTTCCCCTTTACATACATAGGAGCTTCAACGACTGGAACCAGATGGGTTTTGACATAGGGCGTCACAGACCCGTCAGACTCAAGGATCATCAGTTTATTACAGGAAAGCCCTCCATCGTTCCCATCCGTATCCTCAGTCTCATAGGGAAGGATGATGACCAGATCATGCGTCTTTGCTACCTCCTTTGCAGCGGCCAGCAGGTCGTCTTCTCTGTTATCAGGTATGTTGAAGGCCTCTTCATTCCAACAAAGGATCCTGGCATTTTGCTTCACTGCGCGCTCCGCTTCTGATTTAAAGGCTGTCAGTGACTCATCAAAAGTCATGGCATCATAATTATCATCGTTAAAATGCCGATAATAAGGGCTGATCACACTGGCTACCTTTACAGTAGGCAGTCCCTCCACAGGAGCCCTGTCCAGACGGACAATACCATAGAGGAGAAAAACCGAGCAGGTAACAATATAAAGAGTCAGCAAACCCTTCCATTTCTTCTCTCTTTTGAAAGCAGCCAGCAGGACAGGTCCAGACCACAGGATCAGAAAGGACAGGCCAAAACAGCCGATCAGCGATACAGACTGCATCAGCATCAGAAAACCAGTCTGAGTATAGGCCGTAACACCGTAGCTTCCAACGGGGCTGAAGTGGCTCAAAAACTCCACAGTCACATAAGTCCCCGGCAGGAGCAGGGTCGAAAGCCAGGCCGGTAAGTATTTGTAGAAGATCCGGTCAACAATAAAGGGCAGGATCCAGCAGGAAGACCATAAAAAGCAGATGGCCGTGTCGGCAACGTAGCCGGCTTCCAATATGTTTATCCAGCGCAGGCAGTTACCAACCGCCATTAAGAGTACCAGGGGCAGATATCTCCGCACACTGTCAACCGAACGTGAATAATAGAGGAATGCTGCAGGCCAGATCCAAACAGTCAGGGCGATATTAAATCTCCCTGAAGAAAGTAAATAAGCCAGAAAACCGATAGCCAGAATACAATATTGTGTTTTTTCGTTTTTAGTTATTCTTTCCATTTTTTACCTCCCTATATACCTGATACATATACTGGTTGTATCATCAAAAGCTTCTTCCGTGCCGGTAAAGGAATCTATCTGCTGTCTTACATAGTCATCCATCTCCTTCAGCCCGGCATCTTTCATCTCATTCAGTGCTTTTACCATCCTGTCCTTTCCAAACATTTCCTCCTCACTGTCTACAGCTTCAGTCAGTCCATCTGTATATTGATAGAGGATGTCCCCCTGCTCAAGGCGGATGATATCAGCCTTGAGCCGCATCTTCTTCATGATGCCCATGGGGCCGCTGTGGGTGTCTTTAAATATACTGAACTTCTCTCCCGCCCGGCAGATTGCCGGGAAGGTATGACCGGCGTTGACATAGGCCAGCTCACCTGTAGAGATGGTCAGCACGCCCAGCCAGAGGGTAATGAACATCCTTGCCTGATTGTTCTCGACCAACAGGTCATTGATCTCCCGGGCCGCCTTCTCCACGTCCGTTCCATTCAGCATGACATGGGTCCGGATCATACTGATGGCTCTCACCATAAACAGAGCTGCCGATACTCCTTTGCCGGAGACATCTCCGATCACTAGCGCCAGATGATCTTCGTCTATGAGGAAAAAGTCATACAGGTCTCCTCCTACCACCCTGGCCGGAACCATGGAAGCATAAAGATCAAACTCATTCCTGTCCGAAAAGGCGTTGCTGCTGTCCGGCAGCATGGCGACCTGAATCCGGTTGGCCAGGGCAAGCTCGGCGTCAATACGCTCTTTCTCGTGAGCCATCTTCCTGATTTTCCTCATGGACACGGCGATGTTGATCTCCATGTCCGCCATGGTGAGCCAGAGGTTCTCGATCTCATCACCTGTGTGCAGGTTAAGATTGGCAAAATATTCGGGCGCCATCAGGACATCTACCTCTTCTCTGGCGTTAAATCTCCTTCCTGCATCTTCTATCTTCTTAATCGGCTTTACAACCCACCGGTTTAAGACCGCCAGCGTAAAAAGAGAGATCAGCAGAACGATCAGGATGACAAACAGGAAAAACAATGCAAAGCTCTGGCGTTTTGTCTGAATAATCTTGCTGATGAATATATTCACTTCAATATATCCCAGCAGCTTGCCGCCATGGCCATATACAGGAGCCGCCTTTGCCAGGACAACCTCTCCGCCCGTAATATCCTGAATCCGGCCCCTGCTGTCCTTACTGGTCAGCCTGTCCATCTGCTCTTTGGTATCGTACCAGATGGTCCCGGTCTCGTAATAATCCTGAGGAGTTTCCTCATCATAGATGTCGACAATATAGACTGCCCTGCTTTTATTTTGGTCAATGGCGATAAAACAGACATATTCATCGTTTTTCTCACTGCTGTCCCGAACCTTTCTCAGTCCGTCTTCGATCCTTTGAAAGCGCTCCTTAAGGGGTCCTTCCCTGAGTGCTCTGTATTTGTGTGCCAGGGGCTTGAGCTCTTCGCTTTTGTCCATAAATACTTCCGTATCGCCCCGAAACCCATGCTCATCCATATAGCGATTGATCATGTCGACATTTTGATTGTAGACCGCAAGAGTGGCCTGACTGCAGAGTTCCAGATCCTTCTCGTCCAGGAGCTGGCCTGTTGCCTCGGCAAGACGCAGAGCCTGCCTGGAATACAGTATTTCCGTCAGACGCGAATACATCATGTAACCGAACACCAGGGTGCTTCCGGCCACCAGCAGGCTGATTACTGCAGTCATGATAAATGTCTTTGCTCCCAGCTTTTTAAAGCCGGAAAACCTGGCTGAACCTGTGAATATGTTCATGTTCTTCGCCATATTTCCTCCTGCATTTTATCTCTCAAACTCGAACATGGTCCGGTTAAAGCTCATCATGGAAAGATCTTTTCCTGCATAATTCCTTGTCGTGATCAGCTGGTTCAGGGAATACTGTCTGAAGGAAGAAACCTTATTGTCATATTCGGCAAGGTTCATCTCTTTGCCATTATTCCGGGTGATGAGAGTAATCTTATCATCTGTGATCATGAGAGAACACTCACCCAGAACCTTCCGGCCTTCATTATGATCATAAACCATCATAAAGAGCTCTTCAAACAGCCTCATGGTCCTGAAGATAACCTTTACGGAGACACCGCTTTGCGTCAGAACCTCCTCCATCGAATCCCTGGTACGAACGATATCAGCAGGGGTCACAGGGAATTCATATACTTCAGAATAGATATTCTTTTCCTTATCATAATTCATCAGGGGATCGTTCTCCTTCCCGTATCTTTGACGTATATAGAGCCTCATGCCCGCATAGTTCACTGCACCTGCCACCGTGATCCCTGCAAATATGCCGTACAGACCGAAGACTTTCCCGAGCAATGCCATGAAAACGATCGGAGAAAGCATGTCCATGAACATATTGATAAAAAAGACCAGGCCGATCCTGCCCTGCACAAGATAGTATGAAGAAGCCAGATACAAAAGACTGATAAATACCATCTCAAAAGCCATGATGCAAAGACCGGTGGAAGCGATCTGTCTGGTGAGCGCATCGTTGATTCCAAGCACCAGGGGGATCCTGCCCGACAGGAGAATGATGAACAGGGCAGCGACAGCGCCCTCTGCCACGGCAACCTTCTCGGCCAGCTTCCAAACCTTCTTTACTGCGGCATAACTATCCTCTGCCAGATAAGCCCCGATAATAGGGGTAATGGTCTCACCGATCCCGTCAAAGAACAGCTCCGCCTCCTTGACCACAAGAATGACGGACGCCAGTATCAGCATCTTGCTGCCAAAGAGCATGGTGATGCCCTTGGTGACAGACGCCTGAAATACTGCAAGAAACAGATAGTCCGCCGCCTCAGGAAAACCATACTTGGAAGCGGACAAGGCTATCCTCCCGTAAAAACCGAAGCCGGGCTTCAGACTGTTAGACTTCTTGAGGAAATGCAGCAAATGCACTATCAGGCCAAGAAGGGCACCGCCAAAGGAGCCGATCCCTATCCCGACTATGCCCACCTTCTGACACAGAAAGATCGAAAGTATCACGTTCCCAAGGGCACTTGCCAGGTTGGCCACTGTATTAAGCCCTTCATCCCCATCCGTGAAAACCATCCGGTTGATGTAGTAACCCAATGGGGAGACCAGCATCACGAGGCTCATCCAGAACATATATTTCAATGCCAGGTCAAACTCTTCCCCTGCAGGGTTGTAGAAAGCAAGGTAAGGACGGCCAAGAAGCTGGAAAAACAGAAAGAGCATGATACCGATCAATACGGATAAAAAGAGTCCGTTGGCAAAGACACGGTCTGCCTCATCCTCATGAAATGCCCCCAGTTCTCTGGTATATATTGTAGTTGATCCCAGTGTGATCAGGGATGCAAAAAACCAGCTTAAGCCGTAGATGGGCGTGACCAGATTGATAGCGACTACCGCGTGATCACCCAGAAAAAGACCGGCTATGATCGTATCGGACAGAACAATCAGCGATGAGACGATACTGAACATCGTCCCTCCTCCCAGCATGGTAAAAAATTTATTTGTAATCAGAGAATCTTTTCTCATATGAATTCCATATCCATAAAATCAATAAAACCAGTTTCCTCAAATATTTCCTTCACAATCTCATTCACATTTATGATCTTCATACTTCCCTGAGCAGCCATGAGCTGCTGGGCAGTGACCATTTCCCGAAGACCGGCAGATGAGATATAATTCAGATCCTTCAGGTCAATCACAAGGTCTGTCACCTCATCAAGTCCGGACTCCAGGAGTTTTCCGAACTCCGGAGCGGTGAGCACATCAAGACGTCCGTCAAGCTTAATCGTCAGTGTGTTTCCCTCTCTTATTTCTTTTATTGTCATGATCCTTTCTCCTATTCAAGACTCGCTACAACAGATCCTCTAAATCCATGGATCTGACATCTTCTCTCACAAGCTTCCTGCACATATCCACGAACAGAGAGGCGAACCGCTCCATGCTGGATTCTTCATAGCATCCTGAGTTATATATCAGCTGAAGTCCGTAATCTTCATTGCTTTCCAGAATCTCCAGATTCATGATATTATCCGCTGTCGTTATCCCGGGCAGTTCCTCTAAACTCTCTACGATCTCATCCTCCGGATACTCATAGAGATCTCCCTGAAAGAGCAGGCAGATCAGCTCATTGCCGTAATAATATCCCTGTTCTACCCAGTAAGAGCTGCCGGCATGACTGATCCCCTCGCGAATCTGCCGGGAAGCATCGATCAGGACACTGTCCACTTTCTTCCAGGGGTTCAGTCGGAAAGCGACAGGCAGATCCCTGATAAAAACTCCGGCCGACTGCATCCGGCGGATATCAGAACGTCCGTGCCAGTTCCAGGTAAACATCACATCCCTGGTGCCATTAAAGGCAGCAAGAGTCAATGCAGCTCCAACGATATAGAGTCCGTTCTTGCCGAGGCCGTAACGTTTTTCCAGTTTTCTGGCTTCCCTGCGTGTGTGGTCAAATGGGAAATAGGCTTCTGCCCTTTTATTCCCCTTCTGCTCATGGTCAAATACCGGCAGTGTATCCCACCCCTTATGGTCGTAGATCTTTCTGAAATAGTCGGCATCTGCCATACGCCTTCTCTGCGCATCCGGACCCGATTCTTCTTTCAGCAGCCGGAAACAATAATCTTCCTTCAGTTTTTCCCCATAATAAGCACGGCCGACTTCTTCAAAAAGCAGATCCAGAGACTCTCCATCGCAGACAGCATGCCAGACATCAAACAGGATCACACCTCTCCTCTCCGTACGGAATATCCTGCACCGGATCATAGGACTGCCATCCATCCTGAAAGGCTTAACAAAGCATCCTGCAATCTCA
>CADBNQ010000048.1 GCA_902796045.1 uncultured Lachnospiraceae bacterium
ACCATCTGCCGGCGTCAGAGGAACCGGCAGAGCTCGAGAAATATCTTCTGAGAGCATATTTTACTGACGAGTTTATGAAACCCCTGTAATGCTTAGCGGCAAGTCGGGGTTCTCTCTGAATGGAGTAGAGGTCATTATGGAACAACTGAAAACACGACAGTTTGCGGGGATAGATCTGGGAAAAGATGCCGTGCGCATGAGCCTGTTTGATGAGGGAAAGGCTGAGATGACAGAGGAGAGCTTCCGGATTCCTTCTCCGGATGGACAAAGCTATATTTCCCAGGGGCTGGACCTGATCCGGCAATACATGGAAAGCAGTCATCTGACCTGGGGTGACTTTCAGGAAGTGAGCTTTACCCTGGAAAATGCCGATGTATCAGCTCGTGACGCGCTGAAAGAACAGCTGGATCCGGATTTCCTGGAGTTACATGGATGTAATGTGATCACCAGGCTCAGAGCCTTTGTGGAGTATGTTTTCCATCAGGAGAGGGCCGTGTGGGACAGGAATACCCTTCTGCTGGATTATTCGGATGGCAGGCTGTCCTGTATCTTTATAGAGCAGATCAGACGCGCCAGGCAGAGGGCCTACAGGGCAGTCCTGAATGAGGTTGACACGGAAGAGTTCGGCATTACAGAAGGAGATCAGGATCTGGACCTGAATTTCAGCCGTATGATGAAAGGCTTTCTGGTGAAGCACCCTTCCCATATCATCTACCTGACCGGAAAAGGATTTGAAGGAAACTGGATGAAGAAAACTCTGAATTATCTCTGCGCGGGAAGAAGGGTTTTCCTCGGGCAGAACATTTATGCCAATGGGGCATGCCTTTCAGGGCTGGGTCCGGTACCTCTGATGGAAGAAGGAATGATCCTGATGCAGGGTCCTGAGATGGTCCGGCACACGATTGGCGTGATCAGTCAGGAGGCAGGAAGGATCCAGTATGTTCCCATCACATCTATCGGAAAAGAATGGTATAATACCAGCGGAACCATAGATATCATTATGGATAAAAGTCAGAAAGTCGAGCTTTTTTACCATAATTCGAAGGAAAACGAAATGGAATGCGAAAGCTGTGAGATCAGAGACCTGCCCGGGCGCCCTCCGAAAACGACAAGGCTGCGCCTGACGGTGGATTTCACCTCATCATCAACAGGGGTGATCCTGATCACCGATATGGGATTCGGAAGCATGTTTCCAGCCACCGGTAAGGTGACGGTATTTCCTTTTACACTTATATCCTGATGACAAACCACAAGGGAGAAAGAGGATATTATGAAGGAGACGATTGTCTGCAAAGGAGAGATCGGGAAAAAACCCTATCGGTTTCCGGAGACGGGAACCCTGATCTATTCTTATGAAGAATTATGTTATTATCTGAGCAGTCACATGTTGTGCTATCTATATACACTTCCCGAAGAAGAACTGCTGATCTATATCCGTGACGAGCTGAAACTGGACAAGCTTTACAGACAGCTGGTCAGACTTGATGATCCGAACAGGGATCAGATGAAGTATTTTGCAGCCCTCTTCAGGGAGGGGAATTACTATTCTGAGGATGATATCAGAAGGATTCTGGATAATTACAGGGTGCTGAAAAACACACCATATCCCATGCAGTGCAAATGGATCGGGGATATGTATCTGAACGCGGGAAGGAGCTCCATGGCAGCCTTTTATTACAGGGAGGCTCTCAAATTCGAGACCCTTGACTCCGAGGCAATGGGGAACGTATACCATAATATGGCTATTGCGAAAGCCAGGCTGTTCCGCTTTGAAGACGCAAAGGTTGATTTCCTGAAGGCATTTCGGTATGGAGGTGCCGAAGACTCCCTGTTTTATTATTACTGTATAGTTGCCATGTCCGAAGGACTCCAGCGGGCAGGGGAAGAGATTACAGGACTTAAGGTATCAGATGTGGTCCTGGAATCCTTTGAGACCAGATTCGCCGAGATTGGTGAAGAGTACCGCTGCAGCAGTGCTGCGGCTTATGAAAGAAGAATACGATTTTTGAAAGAACATGGAAGGCAGGAAGAGGCAGGAGAGCTTCACAAAAGCCTGATCACCGGGTTTCGCAGGGATTTTCGAAAAGAACTGTACATGGACGAGAACCTGCTGGTGACGAATCTGCCGGTCCATCTTTCCATGTAAGATAAATGAATCAGGAGGAACTATGTTATTATGGCCACAGAGATGAACAAAACCTACAATCCTGCGGAGATTGAAGACAGGTTATACCGGAAATGGCTGGAAAAAGGATACTTTCATGCCGAGGTAGACAGATCCAGAAAACCTTTTACGATCGTCATGCCTCCACCCAATATCACGGGGCAGCTTCATATGGGACACGCCCTTGATAATACACTGCAGGATATCCTGATCCGTTTCAAAAGAATGCAGGGTTACAATGCCTTGTGGCAGCCGGGTACTGACCATGCCAGTATTGCTACGGAGGTAAAGGTGACCGCCAAATTAAAAGAAGAAGGCATAGATAAAGAAGAGCTGGGCAGGGAAGGTTTCCTGGCCAGGACCTGGGAGTGGAAAAAAGAATATGGAGGACGTATTGTCAGCCAGCTCATGAAGATGGGCTCTTCAGCTGACTGGGACAGAGAGAGATTTACCATGGATGAGGGCTGCTCCAAGGCTGTTGAGGAGGTCTTCATACGTCTTTATGAAAAGGGATATATCTACAGGGGATCACGTATCATCAACTGGTGTCCTGTCTGTCAGACATCCATCTCTGATGCAGAGGTAGAGTATGAGGACCAGGCAGGTCATTTCTGGCACATCAATTATCCTGTGGCAGGAACCGACCGGTATATAGAGATCGCCACGACCCGTCCGGAGACCATGCTTGGCGATACAGCGGTGGCTGTTCATCCTGAGGATGAGCGATATAAGGATCTCGTTGGCCGCAAGCTGATCCTGCCGCTGGTGGGCAGGGAGATTCCGCTGGTAGAGGATTCCTATGTCGACAAGGAGTTCGGAACCGGTGCAGTAAAGATCACGCCCGCTCATGACCCGAATGACTTCGAGGTTGGAAAACGGCATAATCTTCCTGAGATCAATATTATGAATGATGACGGGACCATCAATGAGAACGGCGGGAAATACGCCGGTATGGACCGCTATGAGGCCAGAAAAGCCATCGTGCGTGACCTGGAGGAAGGCGGATACCTGGTCCGCATAGAGAAACATGACCACAACGTCGGCACCCATGACCGCTGTCATACGACTGTTGAACCCATGGTAAAGCAGCAGTGGTTCGTTAAGATGGACGAACTTGCCAGGCCGGCCATTGCAGCGGTGAAGAACGGAGAACTGAGATTCGTGCCGGAGCACTTCGACCGGACCTACCTCCACTGGCTGGAGAATATCCGCGACTGGTGCATATCCAGGCAGCTGTGGTGGGGACACCGTATCCCAGCCTACTATTGTCAGGAATGCGGCGAGATCACTGTAGCAAAAGAGAAGCCGGCTGCCTGCCCAAAATGCGGATGCCATCAGATGGTTCAGGATGAGGACACTCTGGACACCTGGTTCTCCAGCGCGCTCTGGCCCTTCTCAACACTGGGATGGCCTGAGAAGACAGAGGATCTTGAGTATTTCTATCCCACCGACGTGCTGGTGACAGGATATGACATTATATTCTTCTGGGTTATTCGTATGGTCTTTTCGGGATACGAGCATACCGGGAAGTCTCCTTTCAGGGATGTCCTGATCCATGGTCTGGTAAGAGATGAGCTGGGCCGGAAGATGAGCAAGTCCCTGGGAAATGGTATTGACCCGCTTGAGGTTATAGAACAATACGGAGCTGATGCTCTCCGCCTGACCCTGGTGACCGGAAATGCACCGGGTAATGACATGCGTTTTTCTGAAAAGAAAATCCTGGCCAGCCGTAATTTTGCTAATAAAGTATGGAACGCCTCCCGCTTTATGCTGATGAATATAGAAAAGGCAGACCTTTCGGGAGTATCCCTCTCGAATCTTACTCCTGCTGACAGATGGATTCTGTCAAAAGCCAATACCCTGGTTAAAGATGTGACTGAGAACATGGAGAACTATGATCTGGGTATTGCTGTTGCAAAACTCTATGACTTCATATGGGAAGAGTTCTGTGATTGGTATATAGAGATGGTAAAACCCCGTCTTTATAATGATGAGGACGCGACAAAGGCCGCAGCCCTGTTTACACTGAAGAGTGTTCTCATAACCGCCCTGAAGCTGCTCCATCCTTTCATGCCTTTTATTACAGAGGAGATTTTCTGCAGCATGCAGGACCAGGAGGAGTCGATCATGATCTCCAGCTGGCCGGAGTATGATGAGAACTATGATTTCAGCCGGGAGGAGAAAGAGGTTGAGATTATCAAGACGGCAGTGCGGAATATCCGTAATATGCGCGCGGATATGAATGTTCCTCCGTCCAGGAAGGCCACCGTGTACGTGGTATCTGACAAGGAAGAGATCAGAAGGGTATTCGAACACGCCAGAGTATTTTTTGCCACCCTGGGCTATGCCAGTGAAGTGCTGGTTCAGCCTGACAAGGCAGGGATCCCGGAGGATGCCGTATCGACCGTCATCCCGGATGCGGTCATCTACATTCCTTTTGCAGATCTCGTAGATGTAGAAAAAGAGATTGCCCGGCTGGAGAAAGAAGCCAAACGTCTGGCCGGAGAGATCAAACGTGCTTCCGGCATGCTGAATAATGAAAAGTTTATCAGCAAGGCGCCGGCCGCCAAGGTTGAGGAAGAAAAAGAGAAACTGGCCAGATATACTGCTATGGCTGCCCAGGTAGAAGAAAGGCTTTCGCAGCTCAGGAGCTGACATTTGTCCCTGCAGTTCTTGCCGGAAAGAGTTTTTGCTGATTTATGACCGGTCAGGGGGATAAACCGATGACATATCAGGAAATGGAATCTGAGATCATGTCCTTCCCGAGATTTGGGACAGGGCCGGATCTTGGCAGCCTGAATCAATATCTTGAACTAATGGATCACCCGGAGGAATCCCTCCGGGTAATCCATGTAGCAGGGACCAACGGGAAAGGCTCCGTCTGCGCATTCTGTGAATCAATTCTTCGTCAGGCAGGATACAGGACAGCCCTGTTTACCTCGCCGCATCTGATCAGAATGAATGAAAGGTTCAGGATTGATTTTCAGCCGGTTTCAGATGAGGTTCTGACAGAGTACTGGACAAAGGTCCGGTCTGTTCTGGAGGAGGGCAGGCGTCTTTGTTATAAGCCTGTCACCTGGTTTGAAATCATGTTTCTCATAAGCGTTCTCCTGTTCAGGGATGCTGATGTGGATTACTGTATTATGGAGACAGGAATGGGCGGCAGATTTGATGCCACTGCCCTGCTCCATCCCATGATCTCTATCATTACATCAATCAGCCTGGACCATACCTCCGTATTGGGACAGACGATTGAGGAGATCGCTTTTGAGAAGGCAGGGATCATCAAATCCGGGGTTCCTGCAGTGGCATTGGATGAAAATAACGGTGCTTTTGAGGTCCTTCTGGCCGAAAGCAGAAGAAAGAATACTCATATTGAAAGACTTAGTTCTGAAGACGTAACTATTTTAAAAAAAAGAAAGAATAAGATTGATTTTTCTATCAATACTAGTTATTATAGATATGTGAAACTGACGGTTTCCGGAGCCGCTGATTATCAGGTTTATAATGCTTCTCTGGCTGTGATTTCCATGAAGATGATCCTGCCGGATCTGGAACAGAAGGCTGTCAGTGATGGACTGCTATATATGAAATGGGAAGGCCGGATGGAGGAGATCTATCCGGGAGTTTTTCTGGATGGAGCCCATAATCCCGGAGCGATAGCCATGCTCACCGCATCCCTGAAGGATGAGAGGAAGCAGAGGTTATTGCTTTTTGCCGTATGCAGTGATAAGGACTATTCGGATATGATCCGGATGCTTGCCGACATCTCCTGGAGAAGAATTTACATCACATGTTTATCGGGGGAGAGGGCCGCAGACCTGTCTGACATCAGTGCATGCTTTCGCCGTTATACTGATACTGATATCGTCAGGATAGCGGATGCCGGTGAGGCCTTTATTCAGGCTCTTCATGATAAAAAAGAGGAGGAAGCCCTCCTTTGTATCGGCTCCCTGTATCTTGTAGGTGAGATCAGGAGGCTTTGTGAGAGCCAGATGGAACTTGATATGATGAAATCTCCGGGACGGCCCGGTGTGAAAAGCGGAAAGTGAGGACACATAATGATAGATTTTACCAATGAACTGAAGAAATTTAAACCGGCAGTCGGCGTGGAGGTCGGAGAGACAGACCTTTTTGATGAGGATGTCAAGGATATTACGGACCTTGTAGAAGAGATGGTCCGGGAATTGAATCGTGACAGCAAAGATAAATGATAATTGATATCCACAATCAGGAGGGTGAAGATGAAGTGTATTAAATGCGGCCGCAATGTCGGTGCAGATGGCTTCTGCACTGGCTGCGGTTTTAATAATAAGCATATTGCCCGGGCTCACAACACGGCAAACTACTACTACAATTTAGGCCTGGAGAAGGCCCAGATGAGAGATCTGGGCGGAGCAGAGACCCAGTTGAAGAAGGCCCTGACTTATAACAAGGAACACAGGGAGGCCCGCAATCTTCTGGGACTTGTATACTACGAGCTGGGAGAGAAGGGAAAGGCCTACATCCAATGGAAGATCAGTTCCCGGCTGTCTGATACGGAGGAGAACAACGCGAACCGTTATATCAGGGAGATGGAGGAGCACCCGGCTGTATTTGAAGAGATCAATGAGACAGCCAAGAAGTTTAACCTCGCCTTGTCCTATGCCAAACAGGGGAGCGATGATCTGGCCATGATCCAGATCAGGAAGGTGCTGAGCCTGACACCTAATTTTGTGAGAGGGCATCTCCTTTTCGCCCTCCTGCATGTGAGAGCAGGGGACAAGGAGGAAGCGAAGAACGACCTCAATAACGCCCTGGCTGTAGATAATTATAACACCACGGCCCGCCGCTACCTGGTTGAGATCGGCGAGGGAAAGGTTCCTACTCTTGAAGAGGTTCCTACAAAGATCACGACCAAGGATAATGATAATCTGAGGAATGTCCGACCGGTAGATCACTATGAGGATCCCAACAAGGAGACCTGGAAACAGTTCGTTTACATGCTGATTGGCCTTGCCATCGGTGTGATTGTCATGTTTGTCCTTGTCATCCCCAGTGTCCGTGCAGGAGTAAGCGTAGATTACAACAATCTGAAGAAGGAATATAAAGAGACTGTCAATAAAAAGGACGCGGAGATTGCAGAACTGCAGGGAGACAAAGAATCTCTTGAGAAGAAGAACAGTTCTCTGAACCAGAGCCTGAGCGTCTATGAAGGCTCAGATGGCAAAGACAGCATGTATGACAGCATGCTGAAAGCCTTGCAGGCCTATGAGCAGAGTGACTATGAGAAGTGCGCAGAGGAGCTTTCAAAGATCGAATCAGACCGCCTGCCTTCCGAGTTCTCCAGAGACATCTACACGACCATGAAGGAGAACGCCTCACCAAGAGCCGCCAGCCAGCTGTATGAAAGCGGTAAGGCCCTCTACGATACATACAAGTATGAGGAGGCTAAGAAGGATCTGGAAGCTTCCTACAAGTACGAGCAGAGTTATGATACACTCTACCTGGTGGCTATGTGTTATAAGCGGCTGGGTGATACTGAGAAAGCATATCCTTACTTCTATGACATCATCAATAACTCGGGTGACGAAGACCTGATTCGACTTGCTGCCAACTACGGACTTGACCTTCAGAAGAAGGATGCCATAGTGGAAGCAGCCAAGCACAAAGAAGGAGCCGAGAACACGGAAGATAAGCCTGAAGAGGCTACCACAGAGAAGAAGAATTGAGATAACCAGAGTACTACCTGGCAGGATCCCAGATTTATATGGGATCCTGCCTTTTTTCTTTGAAGGGAAAGCAGCAGCCTATGGATCAGACCGGTTGCGTTTGCTCGTTTCGGTTCGCGCGCTGATTTACCGCCATTCGCGCAAAACTCGCATTTTGTTTATTGGTAACATCAGCATTTCTCGCTCATACAAGCGCTCGATGGCGGTGCTAGCGCAAACCTCAACTTCGCAAACTCTTGCAAA
>CADBNQ010000049.1 GCA_902796045.1 uncultured Lachnospiraceae bacterium
CACAGAGGAAGTCAGAGGGCCACATGTAGTTACCCACCTGGCTTGGGCTAGGACTCAAAATTGCAGGATACGGCATTTTGGGCATTCTTATAAGCCGCCTCATTTTCATGAGGCGGTGTTCTTATATCACAGGAGACCTCGATTTCCTATTTTTAATCAGGAGACGAAAACCATGGGTAAAAAGAGTATGGTGCGTTATCTGTATCAGATCGTGATGGATTTTTTTAAGAAATGCAATGACGATCACATCACAGCCTTTGGTGCCATGTCAGCATTCTTCATCCTTCTGTCGATTTTTCCGTTTATGATTTTTTTCCTGACACTGACCAAATATGCGCCTTATACCAAGGACGATGTGATCAATGTGATGGTTAACATTTTTTCCTTTGAGAGAAAAAGCCTGATCATGTCCCTGGTGAATGAGATTTATCGCAAGACAGACACTTCCGTGTTCACCATCTCCGTCATTGCTGCTCTCTGGTCTTCTTCCAGAGGGGTCTATTCCATTGTAAAAGGTCTGGATTCGGTATATGACATAGAGGATAACCGCAACTTCTTTGTCCTGCGCTTTTTCAGCATGCTCTGCACCGTCATCTTTGCGGCGATGGTCATAGCCACGCTGATCCTCTGGGTGTTCGGCAATGTTCTATATCATTATATCTGTGATAAGCTTCCCATGTTTCAGTCACTGGCACAGCATTTTATCGATATAAGGGCCGTGGTGTCCCTGATCATTATTACCGTATTTTTTATGGTCATCTACAGATTTGTGCCCAACAGAGAATCCTCCTTTTTCAGGCAATGGCCTGGCGCCCTGATTGCTTCGTTTGGATGGATCGCCGTGTCATGGGTCTGTTCTCTCTTTATGGACGGATTCACCTCTTTCTCCTATGTATATGGCAGCATGGCAGGTATTATGATTCTGCTGCTGTGGCTTTACTTCTGTATGTCCATGGTTTTCTACGGAGCAGAGTTTAATTACTTCCTGGAGAATAAAAAGAATTACCATTATCTTGTGCTGCTGTTGCGGCATAATAAGAGAGCTTCCCAGAGAAAACGGGAGAGGATTAGAAAAAATAAAAAGAAGGAAGATAAAAATGAACAGCAGGATGTACAGGCTCAGTGACAGACAGATTGATGAGATAACAAGATACCTTTTTATAAAAGATGACCTCAGGATTTCTGATGTCATTTTTATTCCCGGCTGTGCCCGGCCGGACCATACAGAGGAAGCTGCAAGGCTCTATAAGTCAGGCTTTGCACCCCTGCTGGTCCCTTCCGGAGCCTTTGCCAAAACGGCAGGCGGCTTTCAGGGCATCGTGGCCGGCGGGGACCGTTACGGGACGGATTACAGCTGTGAGGCGGATTTTCTGAAGGCAGTGCTCATGGCTAACGGCGTTCCGGAGGGAAGCATCCTGACAGAGCCTGCGGCAACCTATACCCTGGAAAATGCTGAAAAGACCCGGATGCTGCTTGAGAGCCGAGGCCTGCTTGACAGTATGCGCACAGCCATCCTCTGCTGCAAAGCGCATCATGCCAGGAGGGCCTTTCTGTATTATGAAATGGTCTTTCCTGAGCTGGACATACTGGTCCACCCGGTCCCGATCGACGGGATCGACCGGGATACATGGTATCTTTCTCACGAAGGAAGAGAGAAAGTGCTGGGGGAGCTTGGCCGGGTCGGACAGCAGCTTATGATGATGGAGAACAGGATTGCATGGGGACTGACCCCCTCTTGACATAAAGAGTGGGTTGCGTTAGAATTTATCAGATTTGATTGTAACTCCCTCCTCTTAAGGAGGGAGAAAGTTTGCGTCCATCAGACAGGGTCACCATCTTTGTCTGGTGCAGCCTGCGGCAAACTTGATAAGAAAAGGAGATTGGTCAATGAAAGAGAAGCTGGAACAGATTAAACAACGTGCCTTGTCATCAATTTCAGAAGCAGTGGATATGGACCGTCTTAATGACGTCAGGGTCGCCTTTCTGGGTAAGAAGGGTGAGCTGTCCAGGATCTTAAAGGGAATGAAGGACGTTGCGCCCGAGGACCGTCCAAAGGTCGGACAGATGGTTAATGAAGCCCGCAGCAGGATTGAAGCAGAGCTGGAGAAAGAGATGGCTGTCATCCAGAAGAGGATGCTTGAAGAGAAGATGAAGTCGGAGGTCATCGATGTGACTCTGCCCGGGATCAGGCCGGCTGATGGTCACCGCCACCCAAACCAGATCGCCCTGGATGATCTGGAAAGAGTATTTATCGGTATGGGTTATGAAGTGGTGGAAGGACCTGAGATTGAATATGACCGATATAATTTTGAACTTCTGAATATCCCTGAGAACCATCCGGCAAAGGATGAGCAGGACACTTTCTATATCACAAAGGATATTCTGCTGCGTACACAGACATCACCGGTGCAGGCCCGGGTCATGGAGACCGGCGTGATGCCTGTCCGCATCATCGCTCCGGGTCGTGTATTCCGTTCAGATGAAGTGGATGCCACCCACTCTCCTTCCTTCCATCAGGTAGAGGGACTTGTTGTGGATAAAGGAATCACCTTTGCGGACCTGAAGGGCACACTGGAACAGTGGGCACAGGAATTCTTCGGACCTGAGACCAAGGTCAAGTTCCGCCCCCATCATTTCCCCTTCACAGAGCCAAGTGCTGAAGTGGATGTAACATGTTTCAAGTGCGGAGGCAAGGGCTGTCGTATGTGCAAGGGCAGCGGCTGGATCGAGATATTAGGCTGTGGAATGGTTCACCCCAAGGTGCTGTCAGATTGCGGCATCGATCCCGAGGTCTATTCGGGATTCGCCTTCGGCATCGGCCTTGAGCGAATCGCCCTTCTCAAATATGAGATCGACGATATGCGCCTTTTATATGAGAATGATGTACGTTTCCTGAAACAGTTCTAATCTCTGATGCGATTCCATTTATAGTTAAAGGAGTGAAACAATGAATACACCTATTTCATGGATTAAAGCTTATGTTCCTGACCTGGACTGCTCTGTGCAGGAATATGTTGATAGAATGACCCTGTCCGGTTCTCATGTGGAGAATGCTGTCTATCTGGACAGAAATCTGGAGAAGATCGTTGTCGGTAAGATCGTCAGGATGGAGAAACATCCTGATGCAGATAAACTGCTGGTCTGCCAGGTAGATGTGGGAGATGAGATCACCCAGATTGTCACCGGCGCACCGAATGTATTCGAGGGAGCCCTGGTCCCCGTGGTTTTGGATGGAGGCCGGGTCGCAGGAGGCCATGACGGCAGCCCATACCCTGAAAATGGTATCAAGATCAAGAAGGGGAAGCTGCGCGGCGTGGTTTCAAACGGCATGATGTGCTCTATTGAAGAGATGGGCAGCAGCAGGGAGATGTATCCTGAAGCCCCGGAAAACGGTATCTATATCTTTGATAAAAACAAAGGGGTTAAACCCGGGGATGATGCTGTAGAAGCCCTGGGTCTCAGAGATGCCGTCGTTGAATTTGAGATCACCTCAAACCGGGTAGACTGCTTCTCCATGATCGGCATGGCCAGAGAAGCAGCTGCCACTTTTGCAAAGCCATTTTACCCACCGGAAGTAAAAACATGCGGTGACGATGATGATGTGAACCGTTACATCGCAGTGGAGATCCAGGATGAGGACCTGTGTCCCCGCTTCTGTGCCAGAGTCGTTAAGAATATCAGGCTGGCACCGTCACCCGAGTGGATGCAGCGCCGTCTGGCCGCTATGGGTATCCGGCCCATCAACAATATTGTCGATATCACCAACTATGTGATGGAGGAGTACGGACAGCCCATGCATGCCTATGATCTTGACACTATCCGCGGTCATAAGATCATCGTTAAGCGTGCCCAGGACGGAGACGTATTTACCACTCTGGACGGACAGGAAAGGCAGCTCGACCATGACGTACTGATGATCAACGACGCAGAAGGGCCTGTGGGTATTGCCGGAATCATGGGAGGAGAGAACTCCATGGTCACGGATTCCATCCAGACAATGCTGTTTGAGGCAGCGAATTTTGATGGCACCAATGTCCGCCTTTCCTCCAAGAGGATCGGCATGAGGACAGACGCCTCAGGCAAGTTTGAGAAAGGGCTGGATCCGGAGAATGCCCTGGCAGCGATCAACCGGGCCTGCCAGCTGGTGGAAGAACTGGGTGCAGGAGATGTCGTGGGCGGCTGTGTGGATGTATACCCGCGTCCGGCAGAACCTGTGGCACTGCCCTTTGAACCTGATAAGTACAATAAACTTCTGGGAACCGATATCCCGGCCGACCAGATGCTGGTCTATTTTGACCGCCTGGAACTGACATATCACCAGGATACCAATATGATTGACATCCCGTCTTTCCGTCAGGATCTCAGATGTTCCGCTGATCTGGCCGAAGAAGTCGCCAGATTTTTCGGATATGATAATATCCCTACCAGGCTGCCTCAGGGAGAATCCACCATCGGTAAGAAATCCCTTGCCGGCCGGGTGGAGGAACTGTGCCGTGAAGTGGCAGAGAAGCTGGGATTCTGCGGGAGCATGTGCTATTCTTTTGAGAGTCCCAAGGTCTTTGACAAACTCCTGATCCCGGAGGATGACCCGCTCAGGCAGGCTATTGTGATCGCCAACCCCCTGGGTGAGGATTACAGTATAATGAGGACCATTGAACTGAACGGGATTCTTACTTCTCTGGCCACAAACTATAACCGGAGGAATAAAAATGTCCGTCTCTATGAGATAGGCAATATCTATCTTCCCAAGGCTCTTCCCCTGACCGAGCTTCCTGAGGAGAGAAAGAAGCTGGCTCTGGGTATGTACGGGGACGGCGGCTTCTTCCTGTTAAAAGGTACTCTCGAGGAACTCTTTGCCAAGCTGGGCCTTGAAGGCAAGGTCACCTGGGAGCCTTCCGGTGAAAAGTCTTTCCTGCATCCGGGACGGCAGGCTCTGATCTACATCAGCGGTCAGTATGCCGGTTTCATAGGGCAGGTACACCCTCAGGTCTGTGCCAACTATGATATGAAGACAGATGCCTGTGTGGCAGGAATAGATCTTCCGCTTCTGGTCAGCAAAGCCACTTTTGACAGGAAATACAAGGGCGTTGCAAAGTATCCGGCCGTGAACCGCGATCTGAGTCTGGTCATGAAGAAGAACATTTTTGTAGGCCAGGTGGAGAAAATGATGAGAGACAAGGGTGGAAAGCTTCTTGAAAGTATCCAGCTCTTTGATGTATATGAGGGATCACAGATTGCCCCCGGCTGCAAATCTGTTGCCTACAGTCTGGTTTTCCGTTCGCCTGAGCGGAGCCTGGAAGCCGCCGAAGTGAACAAGGTGGTGGATAAGATCCTTGTTGAACTGGAGAAGATGGGGATTGAAATCAGGTCATAGATATGAAAACAAGTGATTTTTATTATGAACTTCCGGAAGAGCTGATCGCCCAGGATCCTCTTCCGGATCGTTCTTCTTCAAGGCTGATGATCCTCGATAAAGAAAACGGGGAGATCAGCCACAGTATATTCAGGAATATCAAAGACTATCTCC
>CADBNQ010000050.1 GCA_902796045.1 uncultured Lachnospiraceae bacterium
AACAGTTGACATTTCTTCACACAGTACCGGTCAGATATCCGCTGATTTACAGACAGAAGCACATATGTTGGTGTGGGAAGTTTAAGTGATTTATAATTCCAGCACCTGGATGGTCCTGTCTATATCTGCATCTGTGTGTGCGCCGGAAACAAACATGGCCTCAAACTGGGATGGTGCCACATAGATTCCGTTCTCCAGCATATGGCTGAAATATCCGGCATAGGCCTCTGTGTCCGAGGACAGGGCGCCGGCATAGTCCTTCACCTGCTGGTCTGTAAAGAAGGCTGACAGGAGGGACCCGATCTGGTTCACATGCAGTCCAATTCCCAGTCTTTTCGCCCTTGCCCGGAAAGCATCGGCCAGCTTCACCGCATTGGCCTCTATCCGTGCATAGATATCAGGACCCTCCATCAGCAGCTGGATAGTCCGGATCCCGGCCGTGGTGGCGATGGGATTGCCGGAAAGGGTACCTGCCTGGTAGACCTTGCCGATGGGGGCAACATTCTCCATGATGTCCCTGCGGCCTCCGTAGATGGCCATGGGCATGCCTCCGCCCACGATCTTACCCAGAGTCGTCATGTCAGGTTTAATCTTATACCACTCCTGGGCGCCGCCGAGGCCAAGGCGGAAACCGGTGATGACCTCATCAAAGATCAGGACTGCCCCATGCTCCTGGGTGATCTCTCTTAAGAACTCCAGAAAGCCCTCTTCCGGCAGGACCACGCCCATATTGGCAGCCACCGGCTCCACGATCAGGGCAGCGATCTGGTCTTTGTTGTTGTCAAAGAGCTCCCGCACGGAATCCTTATCGTTAAAAAGAGCCACCAGGGTCTGCTGGGCAAAGGAAGCGGGAACACCGCTGCTGTCCGGAACGGACTGGGTCAGGGCAGCCGATCCGGCCTGGACCAAAAGTCCGTCAGAATGACCGTGATAACAGCCCTTGAACTTGATGATCTTGTCTCTGCCTGTGTATCCTCTGGCCGCCCGGATGGCGCTCATGGTCGCCTCAGTCCCGGAATTCACCATGCGGACCATCTCCATGGAGGGGATGCAGTCCCGCACCAGAGAAGCCAGCTCACTCTCTTTCCTTGTGGGAGCTCCGAAGGTCAGACCATCAAAGCAGGCCTTCACCACCGCCTCCACCACCTCCGGATGGGCATGTCCCAGGATGCCGGGACCCCAGGAACAGACATAGTCAATAAAAGAGTTCCCGTCCACATCATAGATGTGGGATCCTTTGGCATGGTCAATAAAAAGGGGCTTCCTGCCGACGGAGCCGAAGGCCCTTACCGGAGAGTTCACGCCGCCCGGCATCAGGTCCAGGGCGATCTTGTACATCTCCTCTGATCTTGTAGTATTCATCGTATTCCTCCTGCCTGGTACAATTATTTACACTTAGTATAGGGAAAATTCATGTTCACATTTTACAAAAAAATGTCTTATATTTTCCAAATATGTCTGCAATTTGTAAACTCTATTATTGTAACATAGTTTTAATATATTAAAAAGGGGAAAAGGTGGATAACCTTCATTATTTTTCATAGATTTAAGGACAATTCTGACCAGTCCCTCCCTTGACAGCCCAGAGTCTTTTGGCTATGATGAAATCGTATAGGGACTCAACAAGTATTTCCCTGAAATCTGAAAAGGGATCAGCACAGGCGGAGCGGACAGTATGGAACTCAGACAGATACAGTATATCTTGCAGCTTTTTAAAGACGGCAATATCACAAAGGCCAGCCACAAGCTGTTCATCTCCCAGCAGGGGCTGAGCAAATCCATCAACAGGATGGAGGACGAGCTGGGCTTCAAGCTCTTTGACCGTTCCACCTCCGGTGTGATCCCCACGGAAAAGGGTCTGGCCCTCTATCCATATTTTGAGCGCATCTCCTCCTCCTTTGAGGACCTTGAGAAGGCCATCGAAGAGTTCCGGAAAGACCACACGCTCAGGGTGGCCGGATACCATGGCTTTGCCCTGACACAGGGCGGTTTCTATCCCCGTTTCCACCAGCTGCACCCCGAAGCAGGATTCCGGTATGAAGAACTCTCCAACGAGATGATCGCCGACCATCTGCAGGACAGGAAAGCTGACCTGGCCTTCCTGCTCGGTCCCGTGCCGGCAGACCTTGTATCTTACCAGCTGACCCGAAGCGATCCGGTGTGCGCGGTCATGAACCGGTCCTACTCCCTGGCGCTGAACAGCCGCCTGACCCCGGAAGAGCTCAAGGGCCACAAGCTTTTGCTGCTGAAAGAGTTCCATCATTTTAATGACCTGATCCTCTCGGTGACTGAGACCATGGGGACTCCCTGCACTGTCTACGGCCATGCCGGAGCCGGTGAGTTCCTGCCC
>CADBNQ010000051.1 GCA_902796045.1 uncultured Lachnospiraceae bacterium
AGGATTTTCTTTCCCGTTAAAAAAACGTCCAGTGGACGTTTTTTAGGGAAATGAAAATGCCCAGAGCCGGAATCGAACTAGTTGAGAATTTTCTTTCCCGTTAAAAAAAACGTAAGCGGCAAATAATCGGCGTCTATAAAAAGAGCACTGACTGTGGTAGTCTACAGACAGTGCTCTTTGAAAATTTCATAGAATCAAAAATCTTAGGGTGATAGATACTTTTGCTGCTTTTGTGACTTTGGCATGCCGGATAGCCCTCAAGCAGGACGCTTGCGGGCTCTGTATCCGTTATGCACTTCTTTTTTCTCCCGTCTCGTTTGTTGCTGCTCCAGGTTTTCCCTCCTGGCATGCAGCCGCATCTTTCTTTCGGGGAGTGCGGGGCCGATCAGGCATCGGAAACAGCTGCCCAAACACGGTTTGCTGCTGCATGTGCTTTTCTTTCTCGTATTCTCGGTAGGTATCAGACCACGGCATCATATCCGCCATAAAGTCTTTGTCACCCCGAGCCCTTCGCAGTGGGATCTGCTCAAACAGATACTGGAGATAATACCGCACATTCACGTGATTGGCTTTTGCAGTCTCTACGATAGAATACATGATGGCGTTCACCTTCGCGCCGTCAATCGTATCCGCAAAAAGCCAATTCGCCCTTCCTATAGAATAGCTGCGTATGATCCGTTCCACATACCCATTGTCGCAGGGAATGTTCCCATCTGTCAGAAATCGACGCAGGCTGTTTTCCTGGTTTACTGCATACTGGATGGCCTTCTTCATTCTGTCAGTGAAGACTTCCCCGGAATCATCAAGGGAATGGACATATGTGAAGAATGCATCCAGCTTTGGCGCGACCAGTTCCTTCCTGGCAGACAGCCGTTCTTCGGCAGTCATTTTCTTAAGCTTATTCTCCTCCTGGTATACTTCACGGATCAGAAGGAGCGCCTTTGTTTCCGGAAGGGATTTCAGCTCTTCATCATCCATATCAGCGACATTCCGGACAAAAAAGGCTTCTGCGAAATATCGCCGGCAATGCATCAGGCAGCCGGTTGCCTGGATCTTTCCGTCGCTTTCATTTTCCAGCACCTGGTAGGATACATAGGCATCACAGGTGATATACCCCAGGAATTCCTGGAAATAAGTTCTCAGGTGATCCGTGCGGCGCGTCAGTTCATAGCAGAAGATAATGATGGGCGGGCAGTCAAGGAGTTCACTGCTGGTATGGACCCACATATAACTTTTGTGTCCGGGACCGTATCCGTCCTTGTTCACCTGGATGAAAGTTTCATCACTCTGTGTGTACTTATAGCCTGCCAAAAGCTGTGTCAGGTACTCATGCACTTCCGTGCAGATCTCCGGAACCAGAGTGTTCACCCAGTTGATGATTGTCTGTTTGGTCAGGGCAATGTCCTGCATCATGTAATCTCTGGCCTGCCGGTAAAACGGGAGACCGAGGACAAACTTCCTGTAGAGGATATCTGCGATGATGGTATAGGACACAAAACTTTTATCGATCAGCGGGTTCATATACGGAATGGTAAACAGATCATGTTCCAGGCCGACCGACAGGACAGGAGTGTATTTCACCTGTGTATAATAAGGCGTATCCAGTTCCATCAGGACGCGGTGAGAGTGCCAGTATGCGATCCGCCACCGGCCTTCACCGTACTGTTCATTCAGCTTGTCGACATCGAGATCATAGATAAGCTGCTGAGGCAGTTTGTCGAGTGAACGGGCAAGGCTTTTCCCTTCATGTTTCCCGCCTTTTCTTTTCCCTGTATTTCCTCCGGCAGGTTTCTTTTCACCACGTCCAGGGAATGTAATCACTCTCTTTTTCCGTTCCTGCAGCTCCTCCTGGTCTTCGGTATCACTCTCATCCACCGGCTCTTCTTCCGGATTGTCTGCAGCGTCCAGCATAGACAGGAAACCTTCAGTCTTCCTTCCAAAAGTAGACCTGGTTTTCAGCGTATTTTTGTCGATTTCCTTCTGCAGGAGTTTTTTCAGGTTCTCATTCTCTGCCAGGACAGCCGTGTACTTTGCGTTCAGTTCTGAAAACTGGATATGTGCCTCCGTGCTGATCCGCTCATTCTCCAGATACCGCAGCCGCATTTCCTCCATCTCGTCGTACAGGGAGGCTGCAAGCGCAAGAAGGGCATCCCTGTCCAGGATGCGGATCTGCTCTATAAATACTTCCCTGTCTGCTTTCATCTGTTGCCTCCGCAGTATCGTTCAGTCTGTCAGTTTGCTGCTCAATTCATTCAATGTCTGCAGGATTTCCTGCCTTTCTTTTTTCAAAGCCTTGTTCTCAGCTTTCAGGTCCCGGATCAGGGCATCCTTTTCCTCAATGACCCGTATATATTCCGTGATCGGCTCCGGGAAAACAGTATCCTCTTTCTGCGCAGAAGAACCTTTTTTTCTGCCGCTTTTCCCTGTGGGGATGACCTCCCCGTTTTCATCCAGCTTCCCGATCAGCTTCCTGCGGGAGCGGGGCTGTTTTTTCTCCTTGTCCCAATAGGATTCTGATTCATATACATAGGTCGTCCCGGTTCTTTTGTCCTTAAGCTTTACGATTGACATAGCATGCCCTCCCTTCATAGATATAATTATACCACATACCTATGTTAATGTCAATAAATAGTTTTGTAAATTCCTGATAAATATACCTATGTAGCCGGCATTTTTAGGGCACGGGTCACCCCGTGCCATCACTATCTTTTCCGTTTTCTTTTGGGATCTGCCACAGGAGCATTTCGCCTGGGACCGACTGACGGATCGATGGAAAAACCATCCATCAGCCTCATAAACTCTTCACCATTAAGATGCCTGGCTTCATCAGCAGTCCGGGGCCATTGGAAGTGCCCGTCAGCGAGCCGCATATAAAGAAGCACATATCTGTCGCCGGTCCATAAAAGGCCTTTGATCCGGTCACGTCTTGTACCGCAGAATAAAAACAACGTATCCTTTTCCAGAGGATCAAGTCCGTATTTCAATCTCACAATAGATGCCAGGCCGTCGATGCCTTTGCGGAGGTCTGAACGTCCTACGGCCAGTATGATTTTTGAAAATGTAATTCCATCTTTAGTCAACATTTCTTATCGCCCTAAGCACAACGGTTAATTGCGCCTCATCTACCATACCATCAACATGGACTGAAAAGCCTCCAAAACGAATACTGATGGGAGCAGCATCATCCAAGACATCATCATGAAGGTTCCGCAGCGAAGCAATTCCCGGAACTGCAGCATTTGGATACGGTAATTCTACAAAACATTCATTATCTTTCAGGGCATTTTCACCTGAAACCTGTAGCTGCCGAGTGCTTCCGGTTTCCCCATGCTCCAGGAGATATGACCTTACGCGTCTTTGCCAGCGAAAGAAGGCGCCCCTGTTGATACCATTAAGAATGCACCATTCATTTTTATTGAGGCCGCTCTTTGCCTGCTCCTCAAACACAGGGATCCACTGCCTGATCCGCAACTCCATCACCTTTGAATCCATAAAAAAGCCTCCTGTTCTGATAGTATTTCGGTTCAATACTACCAAACCAGGAGGCTATCCGTAAGACGCCGATTATTTACCGCTTACAATCACACTGTCACTGATGCAGACAAAGAAGGAGTGATAGCACCGGCTGATGAGACGGAGATAAAGTGAAAACAGACATATATACTGGTAAAGGATTTGCCA
>CADBNQ010000052.1 GCA_902796045.1 uncultured Lachnospiraceae bacterium
AGCCTCACCGGGTAATAGAGTTCGGCTTCCTGCCTTAAGTCCCCCCTCTTTACATATTCTTTGATGCTCTTTACATAGCAGTCCAGATCATCGTAGCACAGGATCGGGATAAAGGAGTTCCAATAGCCGATCACACTGCACCTGGGAGAAGCATAGACAATCTCAGACACCTCTCCCATCCTGTCGGGACTGTAGAAGGAACCGTCAAGGACAGGGCTGGCGGCTGTCAGGTAGACGATCAGCCAGTCGTACTCCACCACCTTCCTGGCCAGCCTCAGGTAGAGCTGGTCCTTAAAAGTGCGGTATGGTTCATGACAGGAATATTTCTGATGAACTGTTCTTAAAAGGCTGTCGGGCAGAGAGTAATTAAAATGGATGCCGGAGTAAAGCATCTTCCTGCGACCGTATTTACCCGCCAGGTACTCCCTGTAGACAGTCTTGTCTCTTTTATCTCCCTCAAACCGGGCGATGGGGATATCCTCTTCCCCTTTCACATAGGGAGGGTTGGAGAAAGGCCAGATCAGCTCGCCACTGCCGTAACCGGCCAGGGTGCGGGCCACGATCTTCTGCATATCTGCAAGTGCCTCCCAGACTTCCTCCGTACTGCCATACACGTCCGTGACCAGTTCCAGCTGGTTCTCGCAGAAGTCCCGGTCATAATGGGGGTCATCCCCGAAGGGGTGGGGCGTATGGGCAAGGAAGCCCTGCAGGTCGACCCTCAGCCCTTCTTTCTCCAGCCCGAAACCTCCCTCCAGGAAATGCTTTCTGATCTCCGGATCATCAAATGGTTTATACATCGTCTTCCTCCCTTACAGAGGTCTGGTCTCTTCGGCCAGCCATGCTTTTTCTTCATGGTTCAGATAGGGAGAGAGTGTCTCAAATACACGGGCGTGGTATACGTTCAGTCTGGCAAGTTCTTTCTCACTCATATAATCGGGATCGATTGCTTCCCTGTCATAAGGAACCATGGTCACGGTATCAAATCTCATGAACTGTCCCTGGTCTGTCTTGCCGGCCTTTCTGCACAGCATCAGGTTCTCCAGCCGGATGCCGTACTTTCCTTCCAGGTAAATACCCGGTTCATCAGAGGTCAGCATCCCCTCCTCGAAGACTGCACCCCGGCTTCCATCTCTTTCTTTAAGGCGGAAACCATTGGGTCCCTCATGGACATTCAGCAGATAGCCGACTCCGTGGCCGGTTCCGTGGTTATAGTCAAGTCCCAGCTCCCAGAGGGGTTCTCTGGCCAGACAGTCCAGGTTCATCCCGGTACAGCCGTACAGGAAACGGGCGGCAGCCAGGTTCAGATTGCCTCTTAAAACTGCTGTATAATTCTTTTTCTGCTCTCCTGTGAGCGGTCCCAGGGAAATCGTCCTGGTGACATCTGTTGTCCCCTGCAGGTACTGACCTCCTGTATCCAGCAGAAGAAAGCTCTCGGCCCTTAGGGGGACGTCTGTGCCCCTCTCAGGATCGTAATGTACGATGGCTCCGTGTTCCCCGTAAGCAGAAATCGGTGAAAAGCTCTGATACAGGTAACCCTCTCCCTGACGGCGGAATTCTTCCAGCTTCCTGCATACATCAAGCTCAGTAATCCGGGTCATGGGCTCTTTCCCGATCTCCTTCTTGAGCCAGTAAATCAGGCGGGTCAGGGCAAGGCCGTCTTTGATGTGGGCCTGTCGGATATTATCCATCTCCACCGGATTCTTGACGGCCTTTTCAAGCATGGTCGGATCGGGCCGGTTGATAATGGTAACCCGATCGGGAACTGACCCGATCAGGGTAGTGTTGACTATGGTCTTGTCGACAAGGAGCTTCCTGCCTCCATCCAGCTTCTTCACATCCTCGTATACCTGAAGGTAAGGTCTGATCTCAACGCCGTCCATCAACAGGGCAGCCTCTGTCTCAGCAGAAACAGCCGCGGGACATACATACAAGACCGCCCTGTTATCCTCAATCAGGCTGTAGGCCAGGGCAACAGGTGTGTAGGCAATATCCTCTCCCCGGATATTGTAAAGCCACGCGATATCATCAAGTGAAGCCAGCAGGTGACAGTCGGCCCCTGCCTCTCTCATCTTCTCTCTCAGGAAGGACAGTTTCTCTGCCCTGCTACGGCCACTGTACTCCTCTTCCAGCATCCAGATCTTACCCTCAGGAAAGGCCGGCCTGTTCTCCCAGAGCCCGCCTGCCAGGTCATGATTCCCGTCACAGCTGATCTTCTTCGAGGAGAGTACCTCTTCCAGCTGTCCGGCCCGGGCTGCGCTGACAGTCCGCCCGTCATAGCCCAGGCATCCGCCCTCTCTGATCGACTCTTTCAGAAACTCTTCGATCGCAGGGACACCTTTCTCTCCCATCTTCATCAGCCTGATGCCTGTCCCCTCAAGCTGGTCTCTGGCCTGAATAAAATACCGGCCATCCGTCCACAGGCCCGCCTCATCAGCTGTCACCACCAGAGTTCCGGCAGATCCGGTAAAGCCTGAGATATATTCTCTACATTTAAAATAATCACCAACATACTCGGATGCATGGAAATCATCTGTGAGGATCAGATAAGCATCCATCCTGTGCTCACGCATCTTCTCCCTCAGGGCCCCGAGTCTGGCTCTGTATATTGCTTTATCAAGAGATGCCTGCTGTGTGCTTTTGATCAGTTCCATCTCTCTGCTCTCCTTTCCTTTAGTCAGAGTCTTCATCAGCAGGTAGATAAGACTCCCTGCTGATGAAGCCTGCGGTGCATCGCAGAGGTTCGGCCTCTTCTGACGTTCTGCCTATAGTGTATCATACTTTTCAAAAAATGGGGTGTATTATTCTTTGTTATTGATGGTGTTTTTGTATACGAATTGTGCAAAATCAGCTGAAATTTTCTGAATCTGACCACAAATCTGACCATATAAAAAACTTCCAAACTGGCACTATCAAAAAGGTCAGTTTAGTTGTATATTGATAGACAAATCATTTCATATGTAAAGGAGATCATCATGAAAATTGTTTCCATACAGGATATCTCATGCTACGGACAGTGTTCACTCACTGTGGCCCTGCCTGTTCTTTCTGCCTACGGCATTGAGACAGCGATTCTTCCTTCAGCGATCCTGAGTACGCATACCGGAGGCTTTACCGGCTTTACCGTCCATGATCTGACAGAGGAGATGCCCGCCATTGTCAGCCACTGGGAAAAGGAAAAGATCAGATTTGACGCCATCTATACCGGTTACATCGGTGATGCCAGACAGTTTGACACCATCCGCTCCACGAAAAAGCTGCTCAATAAGGGGGGCCTCTTTTTTGTAGATCCGGCCATGGCAGACAACGGAAAGCTCTATCAGGCTCTCACTGATGATATTGTAGCAGGGATGCGGGGAATCGTCAGGGAAGCAGATGTGATTCTTCCCAATCTTACAGAGGCCGCTTTTCTCCTTGAGCGCAGCTATAAAGAAAACTGCAGCAGGGAGGAGATCAAAGACATCCTCACCAGCCTGGCAGACATGGGGCCTGAGACAGTAATCCTCACCGGCGTATCCTATGACCCTGACCAGATCGGCGCTGTGGCCTACCAGAAGGGAAGCGGCACCATCACAGAATACTTTACCCCAAGGATCGAAAGGAACTACCACGGGACCGGAGATGTCTTCTCCAGTGTGGCCATCGCGGAGATCCTGAATGATAAAGAGATAGACGAAGTATTAAAATCAGCCTGCGAATTCACAGTCAGCTCCATCATCAGCACCCTGCCTGATGAAAGCCATGGATACGGCGTAAAATTCGAACAGGTCCTGGCCGAAAGAGCCCACTTAAACAAATAGA
>CADBNQ010000053.1 GCA_902796045.1 uncultured Lachnospiraceae bacterium
AAGAAGAGGCCTGACAGGGGGAGACGGTAGAGATGACCATGAACACAGAACAGAGGATTCCTGTTGTCATAGGAGTCACAGGGCACAGAGAACTTGATCCGGATCAGATTCCTTCACTCTATGAGGCAGTTAGAACCGAAATACACCGGATCAAGGTCCTTTGTCCGTCATCGCCTGTGATGATTCTCTCCGGCCTGGCTGAGGGTGCGGACCAGATCTGTGCCCTGGCAGGTCTTGAAGAAGGCTGTCTGCTGGCAGCAGCCCTTCCTATGCCCTTAAATGAATATAAGAAGGATTTTTCGGGGAAAGCTCTGGAGACTTTGTTAAAACTATGTGACAGAGCTCAGGAGCTTTTTGTCGTCCCGGAGTCGGAGCCCCATGCAGAGGGCAGAGATTATCTCTACAGACAGGAAGGCATCTATGTGGCAGGACACTGCCACGTTTTGCTGGCCCTGTGGGATGGCAAGGAAGGAACTGCCGGAGGATGCGGCACTGCAGAGACCGTGGCCTTTCGGAGACAACCTTCCCTGCGGTTTTGTTCCGGCGGCCATCTGGAAAGCCCTGACCGACCTCTGATATGGATCAGGGTCAGGAGGCAGGGGTCCGGCCCCGGTATGCCCGGACTGCCCGAGATCAGGAGGTTGAATGAAGAAAACCTCCTGTCCGGCTTAGACGCCCTGGATGACTTTAACCGTGAAGCCGGAAAGACAGCTGTCAATCACCCTGAAAGAAGCGGGACACAGGAAGACCCTGACCGGGACCCGGACAGGAAGTTTGGAGAGACTGCGGCTATCTATGATCAGGCGGACAGGCTGAGTATCATCAATGCGGCTGCCCACAAGAGGGTTCTGGCATCCCTGTCCATTGCGGCGACCATCCTTACCATGGCATTCCTCTTATATGATGAGATGTCCCTCCACTGGATGATCCTGGTCTGCATCTTTATGCTGATCAGTCTTTTCATGATCAATCATACTGCGGACAGACTGTCTTTTCACCGCAGATTTATAGAATACAGACTGCTGGCAGAAGGAGTCCGTGTACAGAGATTCCTTTTGAGGGCGGGAATCCGGGCCGAGGCAGCACACCTGCTTCCCTGGGCCTGGCAGCTCAATGTCCCCTGGATCAAGGACGCTCTCCTGGCCATGATGATCGGCATCGGGCCGGAAGAGCATGAAGGACAGGCAGTTGAAGGGGCGGAGAGGATCCATGCCGATGTGGTTAAAAAAATCTGGCTGGACGACCAGAAGATTTATCATCAAAAAGCTCTTGAGAAGCTCGGCAGGATTAACCGGAACAATGATCTTATGATCAGGATATCCCTGGTAATTACTGTGCTCTCCTATATCGCCGGTCTGATTTTTGAGATTATATGGGGAGGCCTCTTTACAGGTATAAGGCTCCTTTCTCCGGATGCGCTTGAGCTGGTCAGGACCTTCCTCAAGATTCTGATGGGAAGCCTGTCAGCTATCACATTGTTTGCCTCCAATTATTACGGCAAGCTCTCTCTTGACGAGACAATCGCAGATCACAGGCGGATGACAGCGCTCTATGAGGCTGCTGAAGATGTGACAGAGAGGGAGGGCATGAGTGAAGAACTTCTGATCAGACTGGCAGGAGAGGAGCTGGATGAGAATAGCAGCTGGTATGCCTACCAGTCTACAAACAGGCCGGAAATCGGACTGTGAGAGCCATGTTGTGAATGCAAGAGGAAAGAAAGGGAAGATCCAATGAGTGAAAAAGCAAAAGGCAATAATTCAAAACTGGTTCCCGGTGTCGGCAGGATACCTTTTCCGGCTTATAACGGGAAGGACCCCTATATCTTCATCAGCTATGCCCACCTGGACCATGAGGAGGTATTTGCAAGGATCAAGGAGTTCCATGACCAGGGTTACAACATATGGTATGATGAGGGGATAGCACCCGGCAATGAATGGACCGCTGAAATCGCGAAGGCACTGAAAGACTGCTCCTTGTTTGTAGTCATGGTGACACCCAGGTCCGTCGCTTCAGGGAACTGCAAAAACGAGATCAATTTTGCCATAGCCAGGAAGAAACCCTTTATAGCCATACATCTTGAGCCGACTGTCCTGCCTGATGACCTGGAACTGCAGATCGGGACCAAGCAGGCTATCCTGCTCTACAACATGACCCATGAAGAGTATGTGTACAAATACACTAATGCTTTCGAAAGGTTCGGCATCAGAAGGAATGTGAGGGTCCGGACCGCATCTGACACGGAAGGAGTGCAGGAAGATGCATCAGCAGCCGGCCTTTCAAAAACCGGTATGTCTGCCAATAAGAAGCTGCTGATTCCGGCCCTGGGACTGGTGACGGCTGCCCTGATCGCAGCCGGTGTCTTTATGTCCCAGAAGCCCCCTGCCGCCGGGACTGCTGACAGTCAGGGGCAGGAAAGCCAGACCGTTTCAGTCACCACAGACACAGGCGCTTCTGATGTCACGGAGGCCTCTGACCAGCAGGCAGGCCAGACAGAGGTTGAATATACTTATGATGACTCCAAGGATTCTGAAGGGGCTGATGATTATCTTTATACTGAAAAGTATAACGGCAT
>CADBNQ010000054.1 GCA_902796045.1 uncultured Lachnospiraceae bacterium
AGAAATAACATGAAAAAAATAGCAGCAGCAATTGTTTTGTGTCTTGGAATAATGATGCTGGCAGCATGTGGAGCCGGTGAAGGGGCCGTTCAGAGAAGCGTAGCACCAGAGGCTTCCAAGAATCCCGGCAATGTCTACCGGGTTATTGTCAAAGACGAAGCAGGAAAACCGGTGCAGGGAGTCGCTGTCCAGTTCTGTTCTGACAAGATGTGCCAGATGGGTGAGACGGATGCTGACGGAATCGCAGTCTATAAGAATTTTGAAGAGGCTGTCCATACCATTCACGTATACAGTGTTCCGGAAGGCTATGCCGAAGATGATACGGAATACACTTCGCCGGAGACCTATGGTGATATAGAGATTACCCTTAAAGCGGCGCAGTAAGCCGATTGTATCTTCGTGGATTTCTGACTAACCGTCCCGGGGCTTATGTCCCGTCCTGACGAGGTGTACTATGGATAAGAAAAAGATTCTACTGATTTCCCAGGCGGCCCTGTGTGTCCTCTGGGTAGTCCTCATGGCGGCAGCAGTCATCAATCTTTACCGTCAGGGTATCGCATGGCAGGCTCAGGGTCATCCTGAGGCATGGATCTACACAAGGGAAAAATCGGTGGCGATCATCCTGAGATATGCGCCTGTGCTGGCACTGGCCATCATTGTGAATATAATCAGCGTCATCCTTGGAGTCCGGGATGAAAATCAGGACAAGCCATCAGTGCTCCCTGAGCTGACCAGCCTCTATAAGAGCGAACGGGAGATGGCTTCTGACCTGGCGGCGCAGGGGGCAAAAAAAGAAAACCTGCGCAAAATCAGGGCAGCTGTCATGATTCTTGCCTTAGTTTTTATTATAGTGGGTATAGTGAACGGCAGCATGGAGGACATGCTGATCAAAGCAATAAATATATGTACGGAGTGTATTGGCCTTGGATAATATAAAAAATGAGAACAATTCCTGGTGGCTGAACCACCGGCCTACAAAGAGAAGGCTGATACAGGTGTACTGCGCACTTCTCTACAATGCCTATGTCAAGGGCTTTATCAAGGGCGAGATCTATACCGGAAAGACAAAGTCAGTCTGTGTACCGGGTTTCAACTGTTATTCCTGCCCCGGTGCTGTGGGAGCCTGTCCTCTGGGGTCCCTCCAGAATGCACTGGCCTCATCAGGCAACCGGATCGGCTTCTATGTATTCGGCATCATCATGCTGTGGGGGCTGATGCTGGGCAGAACGATCTGCGGCTGGCTCTGTCCTTTGGGACTGGTCCAGGAGCTTTTACATAAGATTCCGACCCCGAAGATCCGCAAGAGCCGGATCACCTATGTCCTGACTTACCTGAAGTACGTTTTTCTGGTGGTATTTGCCATAGCAATCCCTTTATATTTTGGACTGAAAGAAGGAAAGACCATACCTGGTTTCTGCAAGTTCATCTGTCCTGCAGGAACATCTGAGGGTGCCATGGGACTCTTGTCCAACCCGGTGAATGCCAGCTATTTTAAGATGCTGAACATCTACTTCACCCGCAAGTTTGTGATCATGTTGATCATCGGTCTTGCCTGTGTGTTCTGCTACCGGTCTTTCTGCCGTTTTATATGCCCTTTGGGTGCAATCTACGGTATGTTCAACAAGCTGGCCATTATCGGTGTCAAAGTGGATATGGACCGGTGTATTCACTGTGGTGCCTGCGCCATGAAATGCAAGATGGATGTCCGGCATGTGGGAGACCATGAGTGCATCAACTGTGCACAATGTATGGACGTCTGCAAAAAGGATGCCATATCGATGAAGGCAGGAAAGATCACCTTGCTGGCTCCGCAGGCAGGCTGCGCGGATGACCAGCCGGATTCGGCACAGAAACGTGCGCGGGCAGGCCGTCTTGCCTGGGCTGCAGCTATCATCATACTGGCCGCCGCCCTTCTGTGGTACAATGTTTTTTATCAACAGTCGGATAAACCGGCAGCTTCCTCTGAGCCTGCAGCGACTGGAACAGAGACAGAAGATGAAACAGGCTATGCTGCAGGAGACAAGCTCGCTGACTTTTCCATAGAGTGTACAGACGGGTCCACCTTTACCCTTGCTGATACACGGGGCAAGGTGACCATCATCAATCTGTGGGCGACTTACTGCGGCCCGTGCGTAGCGGAATTGCCTTACTTTGACGAGCTGGCAGGAAGACATGCCGGGGATATTGCGATTCTGGCGGTACATAATTCCCTGTCAAAAGATGATATTCCGGCCTATCTTGTCCAAAAGGGCTGGGATAAGAACAATCTGAAGTTTGCTCTTGATACCAAAGATAAGCTGGTCTGGAATATCGTAGGAGGCAGTGCTTCCATGCCTCAGACCATCGTTCTGGACCGGAACGGTAAAGTAATCTATAACGAATTGGGCTCCGTGAGTCCCGAGCTGCTGGAGAAGCTGTATCAGGATGCGGCCGGCAGCAATACAGGAGGATAAAGAGATGACAGCACATACCCGGGGGGTTTTTCGTCCTTCCGCAGAGGTACGACGAATATTGATCATAGAGGATGAACCGATTAATCAGATGATTCTGGCCCGCTATCTGGAAGGAAACTATTCTGTGCTCCTGGCTTCGACCGGAGGAGAGGCTATGGAGATCATCCACAAAGAACAGGACACGATCAGCCTGATCCTCCTGGACCTGAATCTGCCGGATATCCACGGCCTTGATATTCTTAGCAGACTGAATGCGGATCCTCGATATGCCCGCCTGCCGGTCATAGTAGTGACTGCCGACATCAAGGCGGAAGTGGATTGTCTGACGCAGGGCGCCATTGATTTTATACCAAAGCCCTACCCGCCCAGGGAGATCGTACTGGCCCGTATTCTGAGGATTATAGAGCTCTCTGAAGACAGAGATGTTCTGCGATGGACTGAGAGGGACCAGCTGACCGGCCTGTACAATAAAGACTTTTTCTATCATCATGCTGTCATGCTGGACGACCATCACAAGACTTTGCTGACAGATGCGATCGTCCTTGACATCAATCATTTTCATACCATCAATGACCGTTTCGGGAGAGCTTATGGTGACAAGGTGCTGCAGCGTATTGCCGAGAAAGCCCTGGATCTGGTGAGCGTTTCCGGCGGGATCGTCTGCAGGAGTGAGGCAGATACTTTTTATATGTATTGTCCTCACCAGCAGGACTATGGTGACATTCTGGAAAAGATGTCTGTTGACATGGATGATGAAGATGAGGGAGCCGGCAGTGAAAATCGTATCCGTCTCAGGATGGGTGTCTATTCAAGTGTAGATAAGTCTCTGGATATCGAGAGGCGGTTTGACAGGGCAAAGAGGGCGGCCGATACCGTAAAGGACAGTATAACGCAGGCCATCGGCATATATGACGACGCCATGTATGAAAGGGAGATTCTTGCCGACCGGCTAATCGAGGATTTTCCAGCCGCTCTCAGAGAGAAACAATTTCAGGTATACTTTCAGCCAAAATTCAACATTACTGCGGACAAGCCGGCACTGTGCAGTGCGGAGGCGCTGGCAAGGTGGAACCATCCCGGCATGGGCATGGTAAGTCCGGCTGTCTTTATCCCTCTATTTGAGAAAAACGGTATGATTCAGGCTCTGGATTATTATATCTGGACCGAGTCGGCCAGGCAGGTGAGAAACTGGAAGGACACGCTGGGTGTCAGCCTGCCGGTTTCGGTCAATGTGTCACGGATTGATTTCCTGGATCCGGCTCTGGTGGGGAAGCTGAAGGGTATTGTTGAGGAATACGGCCTGGACTATAAAGACCTGATCCTGGAGATTACCGAATCGGCCTATATCGAAGAGGCCGGGCAGATTATTGAGACGATAGAGCAGCTTAGTGCCCTGGGCTTCTGCATCGAGATGGATGATTTTGGTACAGGTTATTCTTCACTGAATACGCTGGCCTCCCTCCCGATCGATGTCCTGAAGCTGGACATGGAGCTGATTCGCAGTGCATTTCTGGATCCAAAGGCAAAACGTCTTCTGGAGGCGATCATCAAACTGGCGGAATCCATAGAGATTCCCTGCATCGCTGAAGGTGTGGAGACGGCAGGACAGACAGCGGACCTTAAGGAGATGGGCTGTGATATCATTCAGGGTTATTATTTTTCCCGCCCACTTCCGGCAGCAGACTTTATGCAGTTTGTCCGGGAGGAGGAAAAGCAGGAGGTGTAAAGGATGCAGTTAGGCGGAAAAACTCACACAACATTGATTGTGATCGTGGGTAGTCTCATCCTGGTACTGGTGATGATCGGAGGGACGATCTGGTCAGGACAGAGCGCCAGGAAAGACACGGAACAGGCTGTGCATTCGGTCAGCCTTCTGTATCTGGATGAGCTGGCCGGCCGCCGGGAGCAGGTTGTTGAGAATAATCTGCAGGACAAAATTCATACGATTTATGTCGCTATCCACCTGATGACAGAAGACGATCTGAAAGACCCGGCTCACCTTGCCGCTTACCAGAAACGTATGAAGCAGCTGTTCACTTTGGATAAGTTTGCTTTTGTTGACCAGGACGGAGTGATCTATACTTCACTGGGACTGCAGCACAATATTGACGATTATTCTTTTGATTATAAGAATCTCTCTGAACCTGAGATCTCACTGTACGAACAGGAGGAAGGGAAAAAACAGGTCATTATCGCAGTACCTGTCAATCTTCTCCTGGGAGACAGGCGGCTTAGTGTCTGCTTCATGGCCATCAATATGGATGACATGCTTTCCGGTCTGTCCATGAAAGCAAATACAAGTGATGCGACCTTCTGCAATATCTATACCCGGGAGGGTCAGGCTCTGACCGATGCCGTACTGGGCGGTCTTGCAGCCGAGGATAATCTGATCACAGCTATGAAAGGCGCTTCTTATGAAAAACACTACTCTTTTGATGATTTTGTCACATCATTTCAGAGTGGTGAGAAGGGTGTCGTATCCTTTACCTATAACGGGATTCGGGAGACACTGAGCTACATACCTGTTAATGGCACAGACTGGCAGCTGACTTATCTGGTCCGTGAGAGTGTGATCAGCGACAGAATCAGTTCCATATCCAGAGGATCTGTTCAGAGGAGTTTTCTGCAGTCACTTCTGACAGTTGCAGTCATGGGTATCATGTTCGGTATGGTCTTCTCACAGATCAGAAAGAATAACCGCCTAGTTTTGGAGCGTACTGCCATCGATGCCGAGAACAGGGTTAAACAGGAGGAGCTGGAACAGCGGCTGGCTTTGCAGGAGGAGATTCTCGCCGGACAGCGGCAGAGCCAGGAGCAGAATAAGATGATCAGTGCCCTTTCTTCTGATTACTGGAGTGTGTACTATCTGGAGCTGGATAAAGATGAAGGTGTCTGCTATCAGGCCCATGCTGATCTGGATGGCACCGGCTTTAATCCGGGAGACCGCTTCCCCTATCTGGCTTCTGTTACAGCTTATGCCGAGAATTATGTGACCCCTCAATATCGGGAAGAGTTCCTGCAGTTTGCCCATCCGGAGCACATACAGGAAGCCCTGAAGGATGCCCCGGTTATCTCCTACACCTATATAGTCAGCCGCCATGGGAAGGAAAGCTATGAGACGGCACGTTTCGCCAGAGTCTCTTCTTCTGAGGCAGGGGACAGCCATGAAGTTCTCAACGCAGGTGCCTGTTTTGTTGACTCGGATGCTCAGACAAGAGCTGCCATGGAGCAGAGGCAGGCACTTATTGAGGCCCTTGCAGTGGCAGAGGATGCAAACAAGGCCAAAACGGCATTTCTGTCAAATATGAGTCATGAGATCCGTACGCCGATGAATGCCATAATCGGACTCGACAGCATTGCCCTGAAGGATCCTAACACGCCTCCTGAGACCAGGGAGTATCTGGAACAGATTGGTGCTTCGGCAGAGCATCTGCTGAACCTGATCAATGATATTCTGGATATGACCCGGATCGAGTCCGGACGGTTGATCCTGCGCAATGAAGAATTCTCCTTTGTCAAACTTCTGGAAGCGATCAATACACTTTTTGCTGCCCAGTGCAGGGACAAAGGTCTTGAGTACCAGTGCAGGATCAACAGTGAAGTCGATGACTACTATATCGGCGATAATATGAAGCTTCGCCAGGCCCTGATCAACATACTGGGCAACGCAGTTAAGTTTACCCCTGCAGGCGGCAAGGTCAGCCTGCAGGTTGAGAGAAAAGCCCGGTTTGATGGGAAGAGCACTTTGGAATTCCGGATTTCGGATACCGGCATTGGAATCAGCAAAGAGTTCATGCCTCATCTCTTTGATACCTTTGCCCAGGAAGATGTCTCAACGACCAGCGTCTATGGCAGCTCCGGCCTTGGCATGGCTATCACAAAGAGCATCGTGGAGATGATGAATGGCAACATCAAGGTTGAGAGCGTCAAAGGAGAAGGCTCAACCTTTACAGTAACTGTTACCCTTTCTGATGCCGCCCATGTCGAGACGCCTGACAACACACCGGATATCCACCCGGGTGAGATGACCGTCCTGGTCATTGATGATGATCCAACCAGCTGTGAACATGCCAGACTTGTGCTGGAGAAGGCAGGTATCGCGGCAGAGACTGCCTGCTCGGGCAAAAAGGCGGTAGAGATGGTCAAGTTGCGTCACGCCCGGCTGGAGCCTTACAATCTGATCCTTGTAGACTGGCAGATGCCGGAGATGGACGGAGTGGAGACCACACGCCGGATCCGGGCTATTACAGGTGATGAATCAGCCATTATTATCCTCACAGCCTACAATTGGGATGATATACTGGATGAGGCTGTGCAGGCCGGGGTGGACAGCTTTATACCCAAGCCCCTCTTTGCAGCAGCGGTTCTTGAAGAGTTCAGCGCAGCTTTGCACAGGAAGAGTCTGTTCATCGGGAAGGGCGTCCGCAAGGCAGACCTGACAGGCCGAAAGATCCTGCTGGCTGAGGATAAAGAAGTGAATGCCAAGATCATGATGATGGTTCTGAATGCAAAAGGTATGGAGGCTGACCTTGCCGAGAACGGCAGGGTCGCAGTGGAAAAGATGGCTGCCAGCCCAGAGGGATATTACAGTGCTGTGCTTATGGATATCAGAATGCCGGAGATGGATGGTCTGGAAGCAGCCCGCCGGATCCGCACAATGGACCGGGCAGACACAAAGGTGATCCCCATCATCGCATTGACGGCCAATGCCTTTGACGAGGATGTCCAGCGGTCCCTGCAGGCGGGCATGAATGCACACCTTTCCAAGCCCGTCAAACCGGACGACTTATATGAATCTCTGGAGAGCCTGATCCGCGATTGAAGCCGCGGGCTATGGCAGGCCGGAGAATTCCTGATATAGTAAACGACAATAGTTTTTTCTGAAAGAGAGGTAATTCTATGGTGACGATCGATGCTTTGCGTCAGATGGGAGCGGATGTGGATGACGGATTGGCCCGTTGTATGAACATGGAGTCTTTTTATCTGGATCTGGTTAATATGGCTTTGAAGGATCCGGGGTTTGAGAAGCTTTCCGATGCGGTTAAAGCCGGGGATAACAAGGCCGCTTTTGAGGCAGCTCATGGCCTTAAGGGTATTGTGGCCAATCTCTCGATCACGCCCCTTTCGAATGAGATTTCGGAGATGACAGAGCTCCTGCGCAAAGATCAGGAAGCTGACTATCAGGGTTATGTTGACAGGATCCTGGACATGCGAAATAAACTGAGCGCTCTGTAGAGAAAAAGTCAGATTTTTCATGTCCGTATATAATACCTGACCATGTGAAAGAGCTATCGCAGTAAGGCAGGGCTGCCGGGAATGTCACCGGCAGCCCTGCCTTAACTCGATAGCTCTGTTTAAAAAAGCATCAAAATCACTTGATTAAGCTTCCAGTACTTTAATACAGTCGTCAACGACCTTATCAACATCAGTGCCGGCCAGGAGCCCGAGGGCATTGATCTTGGGGATGCCATAATCCTCATACACATGAGTGACACAGGCCATCAGATCATAGTCTGCCTCTTTGAGCTCAGCAGCGACCTCATTCGGGGTGGTCACTCTTGTGACAGCGTCCCATCCTTTCTCGGCCAGTTTGTTCCGCAGCCTTTCTGCGATCATATTAGATGTGATCAGTCCTACACTACAAACACATAAAATCTTGCAACTCTTCATGGCAACCCTCCTAAAAAATATCCTTTTACGCTCTATTTATATAGAAAAATGGAAGGTACAGGGCTTGAACCTGCGACCCCTCGCACGTCAAGCGAGTGCTCTCCCACTGAGCTAACCTTCCATTGGTCCTATTGTAGCATGATAAATGCATCCTGTCCATATTTTTTGGACAAATAAAAATACAAAGCGAGTCTTGAATTCATAGGAAAATGCTCTGATTTCCTATGCTATAAAAGTAAGCGGGGTCATAAGACCCCGCTGAAGCAGTAAATCTTATAGTGACATATGGTGGCAGTATTATATCGGATTCTGATGGACTTCTTCTTAGAATATACGAACAGCAATCTCAGCTGGTTCATTCAGGAGCTCTTCGATTTCGTCATCCAGCTGAAGAAGTGTCAGGGAGAATCCTGCCATCTCAAGGGAGGTACAATAGTTACCTACATAATTCTTAGCGATCGTAAAGCCTGCTTCCTCGCAGAGAAGAGCAGCCTCTCTGTAGGCTATATAAAGTTCGCTGATCGGGGTTCCGCCCATGCCGTTGATCATCAGGGCAACTCTGTCACCGGACTTGAAGGGGATATCACCAGCTACAGCATCGAACATCTCTTTAACGATTTCCTTTACAGGGCGATAGCTTACTCTCTTTCTTCCGGGCTCTCCGTGGATACCGATACCCATCTCGATCTCATCATCAGCAAGCTCAAAGATCGGAGTGCCCTTAGCCGGCGGTGTACATCCGGTCAGTGCCATACCCATGGAGCGGACACGGCTGACAACCTTTTCTCCCAGGGCAACCAGCTCATCGAGGGAAGCACCCTTTTCTGCAGCAGCGCCGCAGGCCTTGATGACGAAGAAGTTGCCTGCTACACCACGGCGTCCTACGGTGTAAAGGCTGTCCTCAACGGAGACATCATCGTTGACGATTACTGTGCCGATCTTGATCCCTTCCATCTCAGCCATCTCACGGCCCATATCCCAGGCCATCTTGTCACCCTGATAGTTGTTGATGATATGGAGTACACCTGCTTCCGAGGCAATCTTCTTGGTACACTCATAAACATAGTTCATCGGAGGAGCAGCGAAAACAGCACCCGGACAGGCTGCATCGAGCATTCCCTTACCTACGCACATGATGTGTGCCGGCTCATGACCGGATCCGGATCCCTGCATGATGGTGACTTTGCCGGCCGGGATATCCTTCCGGTATAAAGTGTTGATTTCAGGTACATATTCATATTTGTCCTTGTTGGCAAGGTAAATACCTTCGATCATCTCTTTTACGAAATCATCTGCATTGTTCATTAATTTTTTCATGATAGAGCTCCTTTCATTAAAATGTTTTATATCTACCGGCTGTGCCGGCCAGGGTTCGTTGCCGTTATGCTCTCAGTGCATCAGCAATGTTGGTTGCCATGATCCCTACAGCAACAATACC
>CADBNQ010000055.1 GCA_902796045.1 uncultured Lachnospiraceae bacterium
CCCTCGATGGTGTAGAGAACGCTTCCTCTGAGATCAAAGCCCTGGAAATCGCCGCTTGTCCGGCTGCGCCGGAAGGTCTTCAATGGTGTCGTAGTATTGATTCGGCAGCCCCTTATCAGGCGATAGATCTTAAAATGCTGTTTTTTTCCATCGGTAAATCTTACGGCAAGCTTCTTTCCGTCAGGACTGACAGCCGGGAAACAGTTTAAGGCCTTGCTCTTCTTCCCCGTTCCGGGGATCTTATAGCGAATCTTCGCATGCTTTTTCAGAGTTTTCCCTTTTACAAAAGTAAAGCAGGAAATGGTGCTGGTGGATCCTTTTTTTCCCAGGGGATCGCTCCCGGTCCACAGCCATGTTTTGCCGTTGCTGACACAGCAGTCCAGGTTGGTTCCGTGGCCGAACCCCTCCAGGGTCATATAGTCCTGCCTGTAAGTTCCATCCGGAAGGTAGCAGACTCTGGTGAGTCTGAGATCCATGCTGTTTTTTCCGGAGGATGCCAGGTTGGACAGAAAATAGTAATAGCTGCCATCCGTGGTAAAGCCCTGGGGGAGCCGCCTGGTCGAGAGCCTGGTGGCTCTGCGGAACAGAATCAGATCACTGGAGGGGGGCTCCAGTGGTGTGGAGGCAGAAATCGCCCGGGATAAGGCGGGTATAAGCAGTTCCATGCTGGTGTTGGTCTTTTTGGTCACCGGGCCTGCGGCCAGCCTGGCCTGCACCGGACAGACTGCGGGAAAAGAGGCTGTGAGCAGACAGACCAGAAAGAAAGACGCAGCCAATTTGTGAAATCTGACCTGTGTCATATCTTTTTCCTCCTTCATTATCAGATGCCCAACAGTTCAGCACCGTTTATCCACAGGATTGCGTCCTTTTCCTCCTGGGTCAGGGGCATCCGGCAGATGCGGCTGACATAATCCTGCTGATCGGCCCAGGGAGAATCCGTGGCAAACAGAATCTTTCTGCTGCCATGTTTCCTGGAAAGCCGCACAAATTCAGAGTCAGTCAGGTTGAAAGCTCGAAGAGGCGGGGTCGGATCCTGATCTGCCCTGGGGATAGGGCCGATGGAAAAAGCTGTGTCCAGCCAGACCGGTGCGCCGGCAAGATCAGACTCCACTTCTTTCCAGCATCCCCATCCTCCCATGTGGGCCAGGATCAGCTTCGTAGGCCGGACGGTCTCGATGACGTGGATGATCCGGGAGACTGAGGCATAATTATGGTGGTGGATCCCTATATCGATGCCGGCGTGGGCCAGGATGATCATATCCAGATCCGAGGCAGCATCCATGATCCGCAGCATCTTCGGGTCATCAATATCTATATCCTGGTAGGCAGGATGCAGCTTGATCCCCTTGATGCCGGAGTTCTTAAGCAGGGCCAGCTCGGACCGGTAGTCCTCAAGAGCAGGATGGATGCAGCCAAAGGGAATCACACCCAGCTTAAGGGATGCCTCCAGATTCCTGACCAGCTGTCTGTTGATCTTGACCCCCTGGGCCGGACTGGTGGCCACCGGAAGATTGACACTGTGGGTGACGCCGCCCTTCTTCATGGCGCTGACCAGGGAGGAAACCCTGCCGTCAGTGAAAGGTCTGCTGTGGGATCGGTGTGAGAGCTCCTGGATAGCCCTGACAGCGATTTTATCGGGAAATGTATGTGTGTGAAAATCAATAATCATAGCTATATGATAGGACATTCCTGCCTGAATGTAAAGTGAAAGATTCCGGTTGACTATAACCTGCAGACGTTTTAAAATAGAAAAAAAGCACACGAGAATATGATCAGTTGATGAAGGAGGAACAATATGAGCTATCTGAAAGAGTATGCCAGTAAGCTTGTCACAGCAGAGGAGGCAGTGAAGGTGATCCAGTCCGGCCAGTGGGTCGATTACGGATGGACGACGGGTACCCCTGTTGCTCTTGACAAGGCTCTGGCAGCAAGGGCAGAGGAACTGGAGGATGTCAAGGTCCGGGGCGGTATCCTGATGTGGGAGCCTGAGATCTTTAAAGTACCGGATGTGCAGAAGCATTTTACCTGGAACTCCTGGCATATGAGCGGCATTGAGAGAAAAGCGGCATCCAAAGGATTTGCCTTCTATGCTCCTGTCCGCTACTCTGAGCTTCCCCGCTATTATCGTGAGAACATCAGGCACCTTGATGTGGCCATGTTCACAGTGACTGCCATGGATAAGCACGGCTACTTCAATTTCGGGCCTAATGCCTCCCATATGAAGGCGGTCTGTGAGATCGCTGATATTGTGATCGTCGAAGTCAATGAGAAGATGCCAAGATGTCTGGGCGGCTTTGAAGAAGGAATCCATATCTCTCAGGTCGACTACATCGTTGAGGGAGATAACCCTCTGATCGCAGAGATGGGCGCAGGCGGAGCACCGACAGAGGTGGATAAGAAGGTTGCCGAGCTCATCGTGGCCGAGATCCCGGACGGAGCCTGCCTGCAGCTTGGAATCGGCGGCATGCCCAATACGGTAGGTTCCATGATTGCCCAGTCAGACTTAAAGGACCTTGGCGTTCACACCGAGATGTATGTCGATGCCTTTGTCGACATCGCCAAAGCCGGCAAGATCAACGGATCGAAGAAGAACCTTGACAAGGGACGTCAGGTTTACGCTTTTGGTGCAGGTACCCAGAAGATGTATGATTTCCTGGATGAGAACCCGGAGTGTATGAGTGCGCCGGTGGACTATACCAATGACATTGACACCATCGGAGCCCTGGATAACTTTATCTCCATCAACAATGCTGTAGACATCGACCTTTATGGACAGATCAATGCCGAGAGTGCCGGGACCAAGCAGATCTCCGGTGCAGGCGGACAGCTGGACTTCGTCCTCGGTGCCTATAAGTCAAAGGGCGGCAAGAGCTTTGTATGCTTCTCCTCCACCTTCAAGTCAAAAGACGGCAAGCTTCATTCCAGGATCCGTCCTACTCTGGCAGAAGGGTCTACAGTAACCGATACCCGTCCCAACACACATTATGTGGTGACCGAGTACGGTAAGGTCTGCCTCAAGGGTCTGTCCCTCTGGGAGAGAGCAGAGGCTCTGATCAGCATTGCCCATCCGGATTTCAGGGATGAGCTGATCGCTGAGGCTGAGAAGATGAATATCTGGCGGAAGAGCAATAAATAATGTTTGACATTTTTATAAAAATGTACTATAATACTTTAAAGTTGCAGCTTGATTTGTTTAGTTTTAAACAAGGAGTAACAAGATGAACCATCGTTCTCACATCACATTTGATTTCGGCTTTTTCTTTAGCTTTACTGACAGGAACAGTAAGGTTAATTTGCTATGCTGAAAGATGTGAGGAACCAATCTTAAGAGAGATTCACATTGGGTGTGGCACTTTAACCGGTGCCGCACCTTTTTTGTTTATAGGACAATACGATTTCCTATAAAGTGAACCCCCCGACTGCTGAAAGGAGAACCGCATGAATCATTATTACCAGCCGGAGATCGAGACGGCCTCAAGAGAGGAAATCCTGAAAATCCAGAATGAAAAGATCGTAAAACAGGTAAAGTATGTCTACGATCATGTCCCTTACTACCGCAATCTCATGGACAAGAAGGGAGTGGCACCTGAAGATATCCAGAGTGTCGATGATATAAAGAAGCTCCCCTTCCTGACCAAGGATGACCTGAGGGAGGCTTATCCTTACGGACTTCTTGGTACAGATCTGAAGAACTGTGTCCGCATTCATTCTACATCCGGAACTACAGGAAAGCGTGTTGTGGCATTCTATACCCAGGAGGACATCGACATGTGGGAAGAGTGCTGTGCCAGAGCCATTACAGCTGCCGGCGGCACCAAAGAGGATGTATGCCAGGTATGTTACGGGTATGGCCTTTTCACCGGTGGTTTCGGTCTGCATGGAGGATCCCAGAAGGTGGGCTGCCTGACACTCCCCATGTCCTCAGGCAACACAGAACGGCAGATTCAGTTTATGATGGACATGAACTCCACCATCCTCTGCTGTACGCCCTCCTATGCCGCCTATATCGGAGAGTCCCTGGCAGAGCAGGGTTACAAACCGGAGGAGAATAAACTCAAAGCCGGCATCTTCGGCGCAGAGCCGTGGACAGAAGAGATGCGCCAGAGCATCGAGAAGAGTCTGGGAATCAAGGCCTATGACATCTACGGACTGACAGAGTCATCCGGCCCCGGTGTTGCCTTCGAGTGTGAGGAGCAGACAGGGATGCACATCAATGAAGACCATTTCTACGCAGAGATCATTGACCCGGATACCGGGGAAGTGCTGCCGGAAGGGGAGAAGGGCGAGCTGGTGTTCACCTCCCTGGATAAGAAAGGGTTCCCTCTTCTTCGCTATCGTACCAAGGACATCTGCATCCTGAACCGCGGCAAGTGTTCCTGTGGAAGAACCCTGGTGAAGATGACCAAGCCTCTGGGCAGAAGCGATGATATGATGATCATTCGCGGTGTCAACGTCTTCCCGAGCCAGATTGAGACAGTCCTGCTCAAACAGGGTTACACTCCCAATTACCAGATTGTTGTCGACAGAAAGAACAATACAGATACCTTTGATATTTATGTGGAATTCTCCCCGGAGATGTTCTCTGATAAGATTTCAGAGATGCAGAACAGGGAGCAGGATCTGAAAGCAGCCATGCGGTCCATGCTGGGGATCGGCCCCAAGATTCATCTTGTGGCACCAAAGACCATCCAGCGCTCAGAGGGCAAGGCTGTCCGTGTTATTGACAAGCGCCATCTTCACTGACAATTAGAATAAGGAGGTAATACTTATGGCAATCACTCAGTTATCTGCATTTCTTGCGAACACGCCCGGAACACTTTATGACGCAGTCAGCGCCATCACAGAAGCAGGTGTCAATATTCGTGCCTTATCTGTGGCTGACACAAAAGATTTTGGGATCTTAAGGATCATTGTCTCCGATATCGAGAAGACAAAGGAAGCACTTAGTGATACTACGGTGATCAGCGAGACTCCTGTCATCGCGGTAAAGATGAGTGACCAGGCAGGGGCTCTCAGGCACATCCTGGATATCCTCAGGGAATCCGATGTCAACATCGAGTATGTCTATGCCTTCACAGGGGCCATGCAGGGAAGCGCCTATGTGGTTCTCAGGGTTGATGAGCTTAAAGAGGCCGAGGAGATCCTCAACAAGCAGGGAATGGAGACCCTCTCAGATGGGGATATGACCGGTTTCCTTGCCTGATCAGATGTGAGAAGGAAATGTGAGATTCCCGGCGTCAGAGATTGACATTTTTAATGACTTGTGCTATCTTGTTACAGTGCACTTTAAAAGGTGAAAGCGTTAAATGTTCACGGATTTAAAGTGGAGAATTACGCGGGCGGGTTTTAAGAGAATCAACCGAAAGGGTGCCCGGAAGGAAGGAAAGACTATTATGCCTGTAACAGATTTACTGGAAAGAAATCACAAGTTATATGGGGACGAGGTGGCTCTGGTTGAGCTCAACCCCATGATGAAAGATCCCAGAAGGGTATCCTGGAAGGAGTATGACCTGGTCCAGCAGACCTCTCCGGACCCTTACAGAAGAGAAATCACATGGAATGTCTTTGATGAGAAGGCCAACCGTGTAGCCAATATGCTGCTGGGCATGGGAATCAAGAAAGGGGACAGGGTAGCGATTCTGATGTTCAATAACCTGGAATGGCTGCCCATCTACTTTGGTATCTTAAAGTCCGGTGCCATCGCGGTACCCTTTAATTTCCGTTTTGATGCCAAAGAGATTATGTACTGTGCCAACCTGGCTGAAGTCCACATGCTCTTCTTCGGCCCGCAATTTGTAGAAAGGATCGATTCGATCAAGGATGAGATCCGCAAAGGCCGTCTTATGATCTATGTTGGGGACAACTGCCCGGATTTCGCTGAAAGCTACAGAGAGATGGTCGCTGACTGTTCCAGCAGGCCCCCGCTGGTCAGGATCGATGATGAGGACGATGCTGCCATCTATTTTTCATCCGGCACCACAGGATTTCCAAAGGCAATCCTGCACAATCATGAGAGTCTGCTCCAGGCGGCCCAGATGGAGCAGAAACACCATATGACCAACAGGGACGATGTCTTTCTCTGTATTCCGCCATTGTATCACACCGGCGCCAAGTTTCACTGGATGGGCAGTCTCTGCGCAGGCAGCAGGGCAGTCCTCCTGAAAGGGACCACACCGGAGATCATCCTTGATGCAGTGTCCAAAGAACACTGCACCATCGTGTGGCTTCTGGTACCATGGGCCCAGGAGATCCTTGATGCCCTTGACCGGGGAGACATTAAACTGGAAGACTATGAACTGGACCAGTGGCGGCTGATGCATATCGGAGCCCAGCCGGTACCCCCCTCCCTGATCAAACACTGGAAACAATACTTTCCACATCATCTTTATGATACAAATTACGGCCTCTCCGAGTCTACAGGTCCCGGCTGTGTCCACCTGGGCGTGGAGAACATCCATAAGGTAGGGGCAATCGGGGTTCCAGGCTATCGTTGGTTCTGCAAGATCGTCGATGAGGAAGGAAAGGAAGTAGAACAGGGAAGTGTGGGAGAGCTCTGCGTGAAGGGCCCCGGTATGATGACCTGCTATTACAATGATCCTGAAGCCACAGCAGAGACTCTGAAAGAAGGCTGGCTCTATACCGGAGACATGGCCATGCAGGATGAGGATGGATTTATCTTCCTGGTAGACAGGAAGAAGGACGTCATCATCAGCGGCGGCGAGAATATCTACCCGGTTCAGATCGAGAACTTCCTGAGTGCCTATGACAAGGTCAAAGATGTTGCAGTCATCGGCCTTCCGGATAAAAGGCTCGGGGAGATCACCGGTGCCATCATATCGGTCAAAGAAGGGATGGAGTGTACGGAAGAGGAGATCAACGAGTACTGTAAAGAACTTCCCAGGTACAAGCGGCCTAAGAAGATCATCTTTGCCGATGTACCGAGAAACGCTACCGGCAAGATTGAGAAACCGCTCCTGCGCAGGATGTACGGAGCAGACAGGCTGGTAGAACAGCAAAACAGAGGATAAAAATAA
>CADBNQ010000056.1 GCA_902796045.1 uncultured Lachnospiraceae bacterium
CTGGAATTGATCCATTTCCCTCCTCGAAGAGAATGTGGGTCGAATTGAAATCTGATGAAAACCATTACTTCCTATGATTTAACAACACCTTCCCCATGATTTAACAATAATCTCCCTATGGTTTAACGATACGTTCGCCATAACCCCATAATACAATACCGCCGGGATGTGCGCACATCCCGGCGGCATAAATACAACCAACAATTCAAAAACTTCTTCTTAAATCGCCTTCTCTGTCTCTTTATCAAAGATATGGATGCTGTCCGTATCCACGGCCAGGGTCACGGTGTCCCCGGACTTTGCCGCATATTTGGATGGAATCCGGGAAATCATCTTCTTACCGTCGATCTGGAAGTAGAGATAGATCTCCGAGCCCATCATCTCGTCAAGGTCGATGCTGGCCTTGATCACGGCGTCGCCGGCGGCTGCCACCATCTCGGGCTCGATGTGGAGGTCTTCGGGGCGTACGCCCAGTATCACTTCTTTGCCTGCGTAGGAGGCGATTCTGTCGGCGCTGACCGGCACCCTGGTTTCGCCGAAAGCCAGGACATAGCCACCGTCTGCCTGCTCTACTCTGGCATCGATGAAGTTCATCTGGGGAGACCCGATGAATCCGGCCACAAACATATTGCAGGGGGAGTTATAGAGGTTCTGCGGGGTGTCAAACTGCTGGATGACACCGTCTTTCATGACGCAGATCCGGTCTCCCATGGTCATGGCCTCCGTCTGGTCATGGGTGACATAGACGAAGGTGGTCTGCAGCTTCTTGTGGAGGGAGGAGATCTGGCTTCTCATCCCGGTACGCAGCTTGGCATCCAGGTTGGACAGGGGCTCATCCAGGAGGAAGACCTCGGGATTACGCACCATAGCCCGGCCCAGGGCCACACGCTGGCGCTGTCCGCCGGACAGCTCCTTGGGCTTGCGCTTGAGATAAGGCTCCAGCTCCAGGATCCTGGCAGCCTCCCTGACCTTCTCATCGATCTCGGCCTTGGGAGTCTTGCGCATCTCCAGGGCGAAAGCCATATTTTTATAGACAGTCATATGGGGATAGAGGGCATAGTTCTGGAAAACCATGGCGATATCCCGGTTCTTGGGGGCTACATTGTTGACCAGCCTGTCGCCGATGTAGAGCTCACCCTCAGAGACGCTCTCAAGTCCTGCGATCATACGAAGGGTCGTGGACTTGCCGCAGCCGGAAGGGCCAACCAGGACGACAAACTCTTTATCTTTTATTTCCAGATTCAGATCCGGAATAACGGTCACTCCGTTATCATATGTTTTAACAACATGCTTAAATGTGATTCCAGCCATCTGTCACTTACCTCCTCTACTACTCTTTTACACCACCCAGTGTCACGCCGTCAACAATATATCTCGATAAAATGAGATAGACAATGATGATGGGGACAATGGCGATCGTGATCAGCATGTACACTTTACCCATATCAAACTTCAGGAAATCAGCGCTCCGCAGTGATGCGATCAGGATGGGGAGCGTCTTCTTCTTGTTCTGAGATATGACCAGGGCAGGAATAAAGTAAGTGTTCCAGGAAGTAACAAAGGAGAATATTGCCTGCACGGCCATGGCCGGTTTCATGATGGGAAGTACGATCCGGTTAAATGTCCGGAATTCGCCGCAGCCGTCCATCCTGGCGGCCTCCACCAGCTCAAGCGGGAGGCTGGACTGCATGTAGCTGTACATGAAATAAAAGACAGCCGGGGCAGCGATGGAAGGCAGGAACAGGGGCCACAGGGTATTAATCATATTCATTTTGGTCACCAGCTGTACAAAACCAAGGGCTGATACCTGGGTAGGCATGGAAAGGATCAGCATGATAAATATAAAGGCCGGTTTCTTCATCTTAAAATCATAGGCATAGATCCCGTAAGCTGTCATGGCGGAAAAATATGTGGCCAGAGCAGCGGAACAGCCCGACACGATCAAACTGTTTTTGATACCGGAAACCACCGGGATATTGGCATCAGCCAGCACATTCTTAAGGTTGATCATGAAGCTCTTTCCGGGGATGAATGAGAACCCCTTCTGGATCATAGCATGGTTTCTGGTCGAGTTGATCAGAAGAATATAGAAGAAGAACAGGCAGAGGAAAGCCAGGAATATCAGGACCACATGCACAAAAATCGTAAATCCAAGACCGCTTCTTTCATTAGACTCTTTCATGATCAGGCGCCTCCTCTCTTCTTTCTTCTGCTGCGGACAAGACTGTCATCCCCGTTCATGGAGAAGTATACTCCGATGCACAGGACGGCACAGATGATAAACAGCACGACGGAAACTGCACCTGCCATACCATAGTTCTTGCTGTACAGGTGGTTGTTCAGGTACATGATGATGGTGGTGACGGTACGGTCCGGTGACCCCTTGCCGTTGGTCAGGATCTGGGGAACATCGAACATCTGGAGACCACCCAGCATGGACGTGATCAGCACGTAGATCAGGATCGGCCGGATCATAGGCAGGGTGATCTTAAAGAATATCTGCAGGTGGGAGCAGCCGTCCAGCTCCGCCGCCTCGAAGAGGGCGGGATTGATGCCCATGACCGCAGCCATCAGCAGGATGGTGGTATTGCCGAACCACATCAGGAAATTCATCAGGGCCACCAGTCCCCTGGCTCCCCACACCGTGGAGAGGAAACGGAAGGGATGGTCCAGGATCCCCGCTGAGATCAAAAATGAATTGACGGGTCCGTTGTCGGAAAACAGGGCAAAAAAGAGCATGGCAAAAGCACTGGCCATGATCAGGTTGGGCATGTAGATGACCACCTTAAAGAACTGTTTTCCATGGATCCTGAGGCGGAGGTCCGTAAACCAGGCTGCCAGCAGGAGGGAGAAAAAGATCTGGGGAACGAAGCCCAGAAGCCACAGGATGATGGTGTTGCCCATATATTTCAGGAAATCACTCTCAAAGATGGCTTTATAGTTGGCCAGTCCCACCGGATTGGGCCCGATGACCTTCAGGCCGCTTCTGTAGTATTCAAAAAAACTGTAATAGATCGTTGATACCAGCGGAATCAACTGAAAGATAAGGAAAGCCGCAAAGAAGGGAAATATAAAGATATAGCCCCACCTGGCATAGCTTACATTATTCTTCTTTCCTGTTCCTTCCATAAGGAATCCTCCTTTCATTTTATATCATAGGAAATTCGGCGTCATTTCCTATGATATAAAAATTGGGGGTGGGCACTGCCCACCCCGCAAGCCCGGGGCATCTGCCGCAGGCATGATCAGCAGGGGTTATTCCCCTTCTGAGCTATTAATCATCCCATTTAACTTCTGTCAGTTCAGGATATTTCTCCTTGATGGCTGTCTCAAAGTTGGCTTTTGCGCCTTTCTCATCGACAACGCCGTCATAGTAATCCTTGAAAGCTTTCTGCATCTCTTCGTTACATCCCTGGTCGAAGGGGCCTGCATTGCTCATATCGATCTTCTTAGCTGCTTCGGCAAAGAGAGCGATGTGGTTCTGGCCGCCAAGGAAGTCGGAACCGTAGTCAGGATCTGCAGCGATAGCTTCCATAGCCGGAATATTGTTGGTGTAGTCCTGAGTATCCAGTGTGATCTGCTTTGCGATCTCCTCATCACATGTCAGCTTGAGCATGATATCTTTAACAAGGTCTGCATCGTCTGTACCTGCTGCGCCGCAGATCCATGTGCCGCCCCAGTAGTAAGGCTGAGGTCCTTCACAAACTGCATAGTCACCATAGATACCATTGCCAACTTCCAGCTTGCCGCCTTCTTCTTCAGGAGTCTCAAGAGAGTTAGCAAGAAGAGTGAAGTTGATGCCCCATGTGGAGTAGAAGAAACCAAATACCTTGCCTTCGGGACCCTGGTCTTTTGTCCAGCCGTCGTCCCAGAGGGATGTCTTATTGTTATATCCTTTTTCTGTATATTCCTTGGTCTGCTCAACCCATTCCATGATGTTATCGTCTACAACAACAGTGGTGTCATCGACCCATGGTGCCTTCACATTGTTGGAGAATGTACGATAGGAATCATCATAACCGGAAAGCATCTTGTAACCCTTCTCATGGGCTTTCTCTGCTACATCATCGAACTTATCCCAGTCAGCCAGTGCTTCCTGTACTTTCGCCGGATCGTCTGTTCCCAGAACATCCTTGGCGATGGAACGACGGTAAGCGAAAAGGCCTGGTGTTGCCTGCCATGTGGTTCCCTTGATGGCGCCGTTGCTGTCTGTAACGATGTCCTTGGTGTACTGATACTGGTTGGCCATATCGTCTGCTGTAAGGCCGAGCTCAGTGACATCCATGGTATAATCGGAATCTACATACTTCAGTGCGTAGTCAGCCTCAATCAGGAAGATGTCGATCTTGTCGTTGGCATCAGCGGATTCCTGATTCAGAAGTGCCTCGTCCAGCTTGTCCTGATAGTTATTTCCTTCATTAGGATTGATGGTCCATTTAACGACTGTGCCGTCGTTCAATGTGGTGGTGGACTTATCTTCTGCCACTTCCTTTACTTCCGGATAATAGTCGTTGAAACGACTCTGGAACTCATCGTTCCAGCACCAGATATTAAGGACCTTACCAGCTTCCCCTGTGCTGTCCTTGCTTCCTGTTGACTCGGCACCGCCGCCGCAGCCTACCATAGATAATGCAAGGATACCTGCCAGAGCAAGACTCGCTAAAGATTTGATACTCTTTCTCATTACAAGTTACCTCCTCAAAACTCACAATAAACTCATAGTTTCTTCACACTGTACCCGACAAGCAAACGACCGGAAACCTTGATCTGCTCTGCCACACATGATTTTCTGTGCTCGATGGTCTCAATCAGCTTGTGAACCGACATCCGTCCGATGCTTGCCGCATCCTGGTGCCAGGTGGTCAGCCTGGGCCGCAGTACCTGGGAAAGGTTGATCCCGTCATAACCCACGACACTGATATCCTCGGGGATCTCCATGTGCCGCTTCTCAAACTCGGCCATGCCTCCCAGATAAGTGTAATCATCGGGGAACATGATGGCCGTCGGGGGATCGTCCAGGTCTAAAAGCTGCCTGGTGATCTTCCTGCCGTAGTCTGGGTCGTGGAACCTGCCCTCTGTCACGTAGGAATCAGGGATGCTTATCCCGTGCTCCTCCAGAGCCCGGTGGAAACCCATCAGTCTCTTGATGGTCACTGATGTCTGCTGACCATGCATAAATGCGATCTTCCTGTGTCCGCATCTGATCAGGTAGGAGGTCAGCTCGTAGGCACCTTCCACATTGTCCGAGAGAACACTGCTGGTGTTATCATAGGCATAATCGATGGTGATCACAGGAATCTCACTGCGGACCAGCTCAGGAATCGGGCCGCTCTCAAAATTCCCGCAGGCAATCACCACGCCGTCACACTTGCGATAACGGCAGTGCTCCAGGAAAGACATCTTCCTCTCGCCAAGGTTCTGGCTTAAGAAAGTGATGTCATATCCTCTGCGCTCAGCTTCTTCTTTCACACTGTTGAGAATCGTAGAAAAATATTCGTGTGTCAGACCACTCATTGTGTCATCGACAAAGACAACTCCTATGTTATGGGAGCTGTTGGTCTTGAGCTGTCTGGCGGCTGCATTCGGAAGATAATGCATCTCCTCCGCAGTCTTCCTGACAAGCTCCATGGTCTCCGCACTGATATCGCCGTAGCCATTCAGCGCCTTGCTGACTGTAGCCGGTGACACGCCGCACTTCCGGGATATATCTTTGATGGTGACCATC
>CADBNQ010000057.1 GCA_902796045.1 uncultured Lachnospiraceae bacterium
ATCGTCAATGAAGCAGGGGCTTCAGTCTATTCGGCCAGCAAGCTGGCCACCGAGGAGTTCCCTGACTTTGATGTGGGACAAAGAAGCGCCGCCTCCATCGCCAGGCGGCTGCAGGATCCCCTGTCCGAGCTGGTCAAGATCGAGCCCAAGGCCATCGGCGTGGGGCAGTACCAGCATGATATGAACCAGAAGAAGCTGGAGGAGACCCTCCACGGCGTCGTGGAGGACTGTGTCAACAGTGTCGGCGTAGACCTGAACACCGCCTCTGTGCCCCTCCTTTCCTATATATCGGGAATCAGCAAGGCCGTGGCCAAAAACATCGTGGCCTACCGCGAGGCCCAGGGTTCATTTCGCAGCAGAAAAGAGCTCCTCAAGGTGGCAAAGCTCGGTCCCAAGGCCTTTGAACAGTGTGCCGGATTCCTGCGGATCCCCCAGGGAGAAGACCCCCTGGATAATACAGGCGTCCATCCGGAATCCTACGGGGCAGCCAGAGACCTTTTACGGATGCTGGGCTACGACCCCTCCATGGTGGCCTCCGGCGGACTGCCCGGCCTGAAAAAGGAGATTAAGGATCTGGAACGTACTGCCATGGACCTGTCCATCGGCTCCATGACCCTGACAGACATCATAGACGAGCTGGAGAAACCCGGAAGAGATCCCAGAAGCGACATGCCAAAGCCGGTCTTAAGGACGGATGTCCTGGAGATGAGCGACCTGAAAGAAGGCATGGTCCTCAAAGGGACCGTCAGAAATGTCATAGACTTCGGGGCATTTGTGGATATCGGCGTCCACCAGGATGGCCTGGTCCATATATCCCAGATGTCAGACAAATATATCAAGCATCCCCTGGAGGTCGTCAGCGTGGGCGACGTGGTGGATGTGAAGGTGATGACTGTGGATCTGAAAAAGAAACGGATCCAGCTGACCATGAAGCTGTAGCGGAAATATGGCTATAAGATTACAAAGGAGATATTATGAGTGAGTTTGGAGATATCAGCAGGATGGACCTGTCCCATCTGAAGAAAGAAGATGAGATAGAGGAAGAGCTGGAACTGGCCGAAGGCCTGGAGACAGAGGAAGGAACTGACGGTCCCGGCACAGCCCTGGAGCCAGCCGGCGGCGGGTCTCTGACCACAGGAGAGGCTGAGGACTCAGAGGAAGAGCCTGAAGTTGAAGTGGTCGACGAGGGCGAGAAACTGAAGCAGCCTGTGGGACAGCATTATTATATCGACGCGACCATGACCCCGAAGGAGATGAGAGCATTTCTCTTCGCCCACAACTACCGGTCCCCCCTGATGATCGCGGCCCTGGTGATCGCGATCCTGTGGCCCGTCTACACCGTGGTCAAGGCCGAGGGGAGCCTCCCCATCGCCCTGCTCTGCACCGCCGTGGTCCTGATCTTTATGCCTTTCAGTATCTGGTACCGGGGCAAGGCCAGCATCACCCAGAACCCGATCTACAAGAACACCTTCCATTATATGCTGGATGAGGAAGGGGTCCATCTGAAGATCGACAGCCGGGTCGTGGATGTCCCATGGAAGCAGGTGACCAAGGTCCTTACTTTAAAGAGCTGCGTGGTGGTCTACACCGGCAAGATCAACGCCTACCTGATCCCCACGGAGGCCATGGGCAGTCAGAAAGAAGAGATCCTGAGCTTTATCAGGAGCCGGACCCGCTGATCCGAGCGGGATCCGCGCCAGGAACACCACGTAATCACCAAGGCGATTACGATTGATAAGGACATATTTGCTATGAAGACAGAGAGTTTCAGCGCAGAAGATACATATGCATACGGGAAAGAGTGCGGACTTGCCGCCGTTCCCGGCCAGGTATTCTGCCTCTACGGTGACCTGGGTACCGGGAAGACCGTCTTTACCCAGGGACTGGCAGCAGGGCTGGGGATCAGGGAACCCGTGAGCAGCCCCACATTTACAATCGTCCAGACCTATGAGGACGGCCGTCTTCCCTTCTTCCACTTTGACGTCTACCGGATCAGCGACCCGGAGGAGATGATGGAGATTGGATTTGATGACTATATCGAAGGAGAAGGGGTCTGCCTGATCGAGTGGGCCGGGCTCATCGATGAACTCCTCCCGGAAAAAAGGACGGAGATCATCATTGAGAAGGACCTGGACAGGGGATTTGACTACCGGCTGATCACAAGAAAGGAAATCGATCAATGAAGATACTTGCCCTGGACAGCTCCGGACTTGTGGCTTCTGTGGCGATCCTGGATGAGAACCAGGTCATCGCAGAGTATACTGTTAATTATAAGAAAACGCATTCACAGACCCTCCTCCCCATGGTGGATGAGATCGTGACCATGACCGGCCAGGATCTGTCAGATCTTGCCGCCATCGCCGTGGCTGCCGGTCCGGGATCCTTTACCGGACTCCGCATCGGGTCTGCCACTGCAAAAGGGCTGGGTCTGGCCCTGGAGAAACCGCTGGTCTCCGTCCCCACCCTGGAAGGGCTGGCTTATAACCTGTACGGGACAGACAGACTGGTCTGCCCCATGATGGACGCCAGAAGGCAGCAGGTCTACACAGGCCTCTATACCTGGCAGAGGGGAGAGACGGATCCGGCCTCATCAATGGATGACCATCCGGAGTTCTGTATTGTCCGGCCCCAGACGGCCTGTCCGGTGGAGGAGATTCTGACAGCCTGCATAGAAGAAGCCGGAAGGACGGGCAGGTCTCTGATCCTTTTAGGAGACGGAGTGCCTGTCTACGAAGACCTGATCCGGCAAAGACTTGACCAGGCAGGGGTTCCCTACAGTCTGGCACCGTCCCATATGAACCGGCAGCGGGCCGGGTCCGTGGGCGTCAGAGCCCTGGCTCTGCTGGCTGAGGGGAAGGAAGAGACCGCTGCCGCCCATGCCCCCATCTACCTGCGCAAGTCTCAGGCAGAAAGGGAACTGGAGAAGAAGAGATCGCGAGGCAGCGAGACGTGAGAGAGAAAGAGAGTCCGGACAGAGTGTCCTCTGACACGTTCTCTGACAGGGAGACAGAAAGGCAGGCAGAGCCGGTTCTCATCGACCAGATGAGAGAAGACGACTGCCCGGCAGTCCATTCCCTGCTGACAGAGTGTTTCAGCAGACCCTGGTCAGTAAAGAGCCTTGAAGAGATGTTTGTGCGCCAGGGCTACCATAACCTGGTGGCCAGAACAGATGGCAGGCTGACCGGCTATATCGGGATCCTGGCGGCAGGAGACCAGGCAGACATCATCAATGTGGCCGTAACTGCCCCTTTTAGAAGACAGGGGATCGGAGAAAGGCTTTTGAGCGCCCTCCTGGCCCTGGCCGGAGAGAAGGGGATCTGCCAGATCTTTCTGGAAGTCCGCCGGTCCAACAGGGCAGCCATCCGCCTCTATGAGCAGGCCGGCTTTGCCCGGACAGGGATCCGAAAGGATTATTACGAGGAGCCTGTTGAGGACGCTCTGATCATGGCGTGGGACGGACAGTAAGAAAGCGGCCGGGTCAGACGAAAATCAACACAAAAAGAGAGGAATACAATGCTTGAAATATGTTTGCTCGGGTGCGGAGGGATGATGCCTCTTCCTTATCGCAGGCTGACCTCCATGATGGCCAGATACAACGGCAGCAGCCTCCTGATTGACTGCGGGGAGGGCACCCAGGTGGGGATTAAGGAGAAAGGATGGAGCTTTAAGCCCATCGATACGATCTGCTTTACCCACTACCATGCCGATCACATCAGCGGCCTGCCCGGTCTCCTTCTGACCATGGGCAATGCCGAGAGGACAGAACCCCTCCTGATGATCGGCCCCAGAGGCCTTGAGAGGGTGGTGTCCGCCCTGCGCGTGATCGCACCGGACCTTCCCTTTGAGATAGAGTTTCATGAATTGAGAGAGAGAACGGAGACCATCGAGACCAGAGGCTACGTCATCAATGCCTTTCGGGTCAACCACAATGTAGCCTGCTACGGCTATTCTGTCGAGATCCGACGCTGCGGCCGTTTTGATGTGAACCGTGCCAGAGAGAACAAGATAGACCTCCGCTACTGGAGCAGATTGCAGAAAGGGGAGACCATCACTCTCCCTGACCGGGTCCTGACCAGCGACATGGTCCTGGGTCCGGAGAGAAAAGGCATCAAATGCACCTACACCACCGACACCCGGCCTACCCAGATGATCGTGGACCAGGCCTTGGAAGCAGACCTCTTTATCTGTGAAGGCATGTACGGGGAGGCGGAGAAAAAGGAAAAGGCCATGGAGAAGAAACACATGACCTTCTACGAAGCCGCCCGCCTGGCCAGAGACGCCCGGGTGAAAGAACTGTGGCTGACCCATTACAGTCCCTCCCTGGTCTACCCGGAGAATTACCTGCCCGGCCTGCAGAAGGTCTTTAAGAATGTCAGGGCAGGCAGGGACGGCATGAGCGCCACTTTGATCTTTGAAGATCAGAAAGACACATAAATGATAGAAACGACGAATGAACTAAAGAAAGAAGACAAGAAGGACAAGCTGGTCCTGGCCATAGAGACCTCCTGCGACGAGACAGCCGCAGCAGTGGTGAAAAACGGCCGGGACGTCCTGTCCAATATCATATACAGCCAGATCAAGGTGCACACTGTCTTCGGAGGTGTTGTACCTGAGATCGCCTCCCGGAAACACATCGAGAAGATCAATCCTGTGATCACGGCAGCCCTGCAGGATGCCGGGGTCAGCCTGAAGGACATCGATGTGATGGCCGTGACCTACGGGCCTGGTCTGGTAGGAGCCCTGCTGGTGGGCGTGGCAGAGGCCAAGGCTATTGCCTACGCGGCCGGGAAGCCTCTGGTGGGCGTTCACCATATAGAAGGCCATATCAGTGCCAACTATATCGAGCATAAAGACCTGGAGCCGCCCTTCCTCTGCCTGGTGGCATCAGGAGGACACTCCCACCTGGTGATGGTGGAGGATTACGGAAGCTACCGGATCATAGGGCGGACCAGAGATGACGCCGCCGGAGAGGCATTTGACAAGGTGGCCAGGGCCATCGGCCTGGGATATCCCGGCGGACCCAAGGTGGACCGGCTGGCCGCAGAAGGCGACAGCAGCGCCATCACATTTCCAAGGGCCAGGATCGCCGACGCACCGGATGATTTCAGCTTCAGCGGACTCAAATCCGCCGTGCTCAATTATCTGAACCAGTGCCAGATGAAAGAAATCAAGGTCAACAAGGCCGACGTGGCTGCCTCCTTCCAGCAGGCAGTGATCGACGTGCTGACAGACCACACGATAGCTGCCGCCAGACGGCTCGGCGTCTCTAAGGTTGCCATCGCCGGCGGCGTGGCCGCCAACTCCTCCCTGAGGAAGCAGATGCAGGAGGCAGCGACAAAGAACCATATGACCTTTTACCACCCCTCACCCATCTACTGCACGGACAATGCAGCCATGATCGGTGTGGCAGGATATTATGAATACCTGAAAGGCAGCAGAGACGGCTGGGACCTGAATGCCGTGCCCAACCTGAAGATCGGCCAGCGTTAGCAATAAGGATAAGAGGATAATGGATAAACTGGAAAAAAATCTTGATGCGAAAACAACTGCTGTTGTACTGGCGGCAGGCCGCGGCCTGCGCATGCGGTCCAAGGTCTTAAAACCCTACCTGGACCTGGGAGGAAAGCCCCTGATCACCTATGCCCTTCGGGCATTTGAGGACAGTCAGGTCGATGATGTGATTCTGGTGGCCGGGGAAGAAGAACTGGATTATGTCAGGACGGAGATCGTAGAAGCCTGCGGCTTCCACAAGGTCAGCCAGATCATCCCGGGAGGCTGTGAGAGGTACGAATCTGTCTACCACGGTCTCTGCGCAGCAGTCAGCTGCCCGGATCCGGCCGATTATGTGCTGATCCACGACGGGGCCCGTCCCTTTATCTCACCGGCCAAGATCGAGTCCTGCATCCGGACAGTCCTGCAGACCAAGGCCTGTGTGATGGGGATGCCCGTGGAAGACACGATCAAGATCACAGATGACCAGCAGTATGCGGTATTCACCCCTGAAAGGCGGACCCTGTGGCGGATCCAGACCCCGCAGTGCTTTCTCCTTCAGGAGATTTATGAGGCCTACCGGATGATGATGGAGGCGAAAGATACCCGGATGACAGATGATGCCATGGTCATGGAAGAGTACGGACGGCGAAAGGTCAAGATGATCCCCGGCGGCTACGACAATATCAAGATCACCAAGCCGGAGGACCTGGTATTCGGGGAGGCCATGCTGGAGAAGTTTGAGTCCCTGAGGATCCACAGGGACACGAAGGATTAAATAATAACGATTGGAGTAATGAATGGATAAAGATAAAATGCTGTATGATTTCATAAAGAGTATTCTGGGACCGGACGCAGTCACAGACGAAGACAGCAGGGAGGCGGAGGACCAGATATCCAAAGACCTGGAGAACTGGTTTGAAAGCTTACTGTCTCAGGGATTACGGCAGGAGCAGGACAAGGATCAGGAGAACGCCGCCCAGGAGAATGGCAAGCAGGAGACTGCCTCCGGGGATGATAACATGGAATGCGGTCCCGAAGATGATGATCTGGATTTCAGCCCTGAGGAAGAAGAACCGGATTTTGGTTCTGAGGATGATGACCAGGATTGCAGCTCTGAGGAGGATGATCCGCAGTTCGAACCTGATGAAGAAGACCCTGAGGAGGACGACGGAGATCCGGAGGAAGATACCGGGGAATCAGCAGAAGAAGATGTCGATGAAGACCAGGTGGAAGTGGTCACCCCCTTCCCCTCCGACAAGAAAAAGAAGATAAAGAGAAAGGGCAATGATCCCACAGATTACTGCTGTGTCTGCCACAGGACCGAGGGTCAGGGAGCCAGCCTGATCAGGATGCCCAACAACTTAAGCATCTGCACCGACTGTATGCAGAAATCATTTGATTCCTTCGGGACCGGATTTCCGGGCGGGGGGATCCAGTTCCTTGACCTGTCCAACATGGACATGGGCAAGCTCAAGGACATGAATATCGGCGACCTCCTGTCAGGCGCCTTGAACAATAACCAGCCAAAACCGAAGAAAGGCAAAAAGAAAAAGAAGAAAAAGAAGGCGGAGAAGCCGGAGCTAAGCATCCAGAACATCCCGGCACCCCACCAGATCAAAGCAAAGCTTGACGACTATGTCATCGGCCAGGACCACGCCAAAAAGGTCATGTCCGTGGCCGTGTACAATCACTATAAACGAGTCATCACCAACACCATGGACGAGATCGAGATCGATAAATCCAACATGCTGATGATCGGGCCGACCGGCTGCGGCAAGACCCATCTGGTCAGAACCCTGGCCAGACTGCTCAATGTGCCCCTGGCCATCTGCGACGCCACCTCCCTCACAGAGGCAGGCTACATTGGGGACGATGTGGAGAGCGTCCTCTCCAAGCTCCTGGCCAACGCTGACAATGACGTGGACAGGGCAGAGACCGGCATCGTTTTTATCGACGAGATCGACAAGATTGCCAAGAAGAAAAACACCACCAGCAGGGATGTGAGCGGAGAGTCCGTCCAGCAGGGTCTGCTCAAGCTCCTGGAGGGCAGTGAGGTGGAGGTTCCCATCGGGGCAAGCTCCAAGAACCTGATGGTGCCCACCACGACTATGAACACCCGCAACATTCTCTTCATCTGCGGCGGCGCATTTCCTGACCTGGAGAAGATCGTCAGAGAACGCCTGAATAAGAGGTCCTCCATCGGATTTGCCGGCGAATTGAAGGACAAATACGATGACGATAAGGATATCCTCCGCTACACCACCATCGAGGACCTGCGCAAGTTCGGCATGGTCCCGGAGTTCATCGGACGTCTGCCGGTATTATTTACCCTGAGTCCTCTGAGTGTTGACATGATGGTGGATATCCTGAAGGAACCCAAGAACGCCATCCTCAAGCAGTATCAGAAACTGCTGGCCTTAGATGAGGTGGACCTGCAGTTTGAAGAAGGCGCCCTCCGGGCCATCGCGGAGAAAGCCATGGAGAAGGATACCGGTGCCAGAGCCCTCCGGGCCATCATCGAAGAATTCATGCTGGACATCATGTATGAGATCCCCAAGGATGACAATATCGGCAGGGTGACCATCACGGAGGACTACATCCGCAACAACGGCATGCCTCTGATCGAGATGCGGCAGTACCTGCAGCTGGCCCAGAAGAAGGAAGACCTGTAGGCATCAGCCGGGCGTCTGACCCGCATCGGAGTAAAACAATGGAGACCTGCGCTGGAGTATGACAATGGAGACCTGCATCGGAGTGCAGAAGTGGAAACCTGTAAATTGCGGCTGGTCCGCAGCGAGTCTTAAACAGACTGATATAGAAGGGAGATAAAAATTGAAAGATTTAAATATGAAATATCTGGAGAGCCTGTCAACCCAGTATCCCAATATAGCCAGAGCATCCACAGAGATCATCAACCTCCAGGCAAGGCTCAACCTGCCCAAGGAGACAGAGCATTTCGTGTCGGACATCCATGGAGAATACGAACAGTTCATCCATATCTTAAGAAACGGGTCCGGCGCGGTCCGCAACAAGATCAATGATTCCTTCGGAAACACCCTGTCCATCAAGGACAAGAAGAGCCTGGCCTCCCTGATCTACTACCCCGATCAGAAGATCGAGCTGATCAGGCAGGAACTGGACAAGGAGGAGCTGCTCGACTGGTACAAGGTGTCCCTTCACCGCCTGACGGCAGTCTGCAAGGAATGCTCGGCCAAGTACACCAGGTCCCATCTTAGAAACAGCCTTCCCAAGGATTTCTCCTATATCCTGGAAGAACTCTTAAGCGAGAACAACCGGGTCATCCAGAAAGAAGATTATTATAATGAGATATTTGATACCATCATCCGGATCGGCCGGGCTAAGGAATTTATCGTGGCCATGTGCCAGGCCATCCAGAAACTGACTGTCTCAAAACTCCACGTGATCGGGGATGTCTTTGACAGGGGACCGGGACCTCATATCATCCTGGACTATCTGAAGAAGCACCAGACCGTGGACTTCCAGTGGGGCAACCATGACATCGTCTGGATGGGCGCTGCCTCCGGCCAGGACGCCTGCATCGCCAATGTCATCCGCCTCTCTGCCCGCTATAACAACCTGGACGTCCTGGAGGACGGATACGGGATCAACCTGATCCCCCTGGCCAGCCTTGCAAATGATGTCTACAAGGATGACCCCTGCGCCATCTTTGATGTCCACGCCACAGACAAGAGTGATCCCAACGAGATCGCCCTGAACATGAAGATGCACAAGGCCATCGCCATCATCCAGTTCAAGCTGGAAGGCCAGCTGATCAAACGCCGGCCTGAATTCGGCATGGATGACCGTCTGCTCCTGGACAAGATCGACTACGAAAAGGGGACGGTAACCATTGGAGGAAAGTCCTATGAACTTCTGGACAAGGCCTTCCCCACGATTGACCCAGCAGACCCCTACAAGCTCTCACCGGAGGAAGAAGGCGTCATGCGCCGGCTCCGGATGAATTTTAAAAACTGCGAGAAGCTTCAGGACCACATCCGCTACATGTTCAACAACGGAAGTCTCTACCTCATCTACAACAACAACATCCTCTACCACGGCTGCGTCCCCCTGGACGAAGACGGGAATTTCAGGAAAGTCAAGATCGGGGACAAGATCTACTCAGGTAAAGGCCTCTACGACATTCTGGAGGACTACGTGCGAAAAGGCTACTATGAGCAGGAGAATGAGGAGATCCACGAGTACGGCAAAGACATCATGTGGTACATCTGGTCCAACGAGAACTCACCGGTATACGGCAAAGAGAAGATGGCCACATTTGAAAGATACTATGTGGACGACAAGGAGGTCCAGACAGAACGGAAAGACCACTACTACCAGTTGATCGAAAACGAGGAAGTGGTCGACAGGATCATCCGGGAATTCGGCTTAAGTCCCGAGCGGGCCCACATCATAAACGGACATATGCCCGTGAAACGAAACAAAGGGGAATCCCCCATCAAATGCGGCGGCAAGGTCATGATCATCGACGGCGGCTTCTCCAAAGCCTACCGCGGCCAGACCGGCATCGCCGGCTACACCCTGATCTACAACTCCCACGGACTCCGCCTCGTCTCCCACGAGAGCTTCACCTCCACCGAGGACGTGATCGAGAACGAAAAGGATGTTTTCTCCGATACGGTCATCATGGAGCCCTTACAGCAGAGAGAGCGTGTGGGCGACACCGACAGCGGACGTGAGATCCGTGAGATGATCCAGGATCTGGAGCATCTGCTCTTCGCATACAGGTCCGGACTGATCCAGGAGAAAGAATAGGACAGGTTCCGTGCTGCGAAGCCATACAATACTTACCCCAGGAGGACAGAACCATGATAGAACTGTTAAAAACCGGTGCCTACCTTGTCAACGGCACTGAGATCATAGAGGATACAGAAGGGGCCCGGGCAAAACTCCAGGCGGCCCTGGGACCGGACGCCCCGTCAAAGGAAGAAGCCAGAAAGGGCACCATGGCCTACGGCATCCTGGCTGCCCACAATACCTCGGACAACATGGAGAAGCTGCAGATCCGCTTTGACAAGCTGACTTCCCATGATATAACCTACGTCGGCATCATCCAGACTGCCAGGGCATCCGGGCTGGAGCGGTTCCCCATGCCCTATGTCCTGACCAACTGCCACAACAGCCTGTGCGCGGTGGGAGGGACCATCAATGAGGATGACCACATGTTCGGCCTTACCTGTGCCAAGAAGTACGGCGGTATCTATGTTCCTCCCCATCAGGCAGTGATCCACCAGTTTGCCAGGGAGATGCTGGCCTGCGGAGGCAGCATGATCCTGGGCTCTGATTCCCACACCCGCTACGGTGCCCTGGGCACCATGGCCATGGGCGAGGGCGGGCCGGAGCTGGTTAAGCAGCTGC
>CADBNQ010000058.1 GCA_902796045.1 uncultured Lachnospiraceae bacterium
AAGACGCTCCCGAAAGAGCGCCTCTATCTGATATTCTCTTTATTCTTCCTCATCCACATTTAAGCCAACCCCTCTTCTCCTTCAGAAATCCGGCTTTATCATTGTCATCATTGACCTTTCTGTTGCCTAAGAGGTATAATATGATCACTGAATCTATTTCGGAGGATGCTGATGATGAGAAATCTGGTCGTTTACATTTTAATAATACTTGTCATGGTACTTGCAGCCTGTGCTATGGTGGCTCTTCGTTCCCAAAAGACAAACGGACGCTATGTCGCCCGTCTGACCGGAGCCCTGATCGCGCCTGTAATCGGTAATCTGATCATAACTGCAACAGGCAACAGGACTCTTGCCACAGTTGGATGCTACATCTATTTTATCGGCATGGACATAGTAATGTCGGCACTGCTTCGCTTTACATTAGAATACTGTAATATAAAATGGCATTCCAGAAATATCTATATTTTACTCTATGCCTTGCTGGGAATTGATGTATTACAGTTTCTCTGTAACCCCTTTTTCGGCAACGCCTTCAGTACAGATGCCGTGATGGTAAATGCTTTCGCTTATTACAGAGTGATTCCCCATGCAGGACAGGTTTACCATCGACTTTTGGATTACAGCATATTTCTCAGTGTTCTTTTGATCTTTCTGATAAAGGCTCTCCGTGCGTCCCGTTATAATACAGAGCGTTATTCCGTGATCCTGATCACTATGGTTTGTACCGGCATATTCCAGACCTTCTATATCTTTTCCAGGACACCGGTGGATCTGTCCATGATCGGATACGGGGTATTTGGTATACTGGTTTTCTATTTTACTCTTTATTACCGGCCCCTGCGTCTGCTGGACCGCATGCTGGTCAATGTTGTCTCAGATATGCCGGAGGCTTTGTTTTTCTTTGACGAAGGAGGCTCCTGCATCTGGGCCAATCACGCCGGGGTGGACATGACCCATATTACAAATGATAACTATGAGCAGGCTTCGGACCGCCTCCGTCAGCTCTTTGGGGATGTCATCCAGACCGAGGAGGAAGGTCCGGTCCAATGCAAGGCGTGTTCGGGAGACGAAGAAAAAAGCTATGTATTGCTGAGACGCCCCCTGACAGATTCCAGAAACCGGCTTGCAGGCTTCTTCCTGACCATCCGGGATAATACCTCTGAACAGCTTAAACTCGAAAAGCGGACCTATGAAGCCATTCATGATGCCTTGACCGGAGTATATAACCGAACTGGTTACTATCAGATCACCCCGGATCTTGACCTGAATGCCACATGCATGTTCCTAATCGATATTGATGATTTTAAATCCATCAATGACACCTATGGCCATAAAGCAGGTGACAAGGTGCTGCAGAAGGCTGCACAGCTGACTAAGAGATACTTTCGTGCCGAGGATTACATCTTCCGTGTGGGAGGGGATGAGTTTGTCGTCCTGATGGTCCGTGCCCGTGAAGACCAGCGAAACCTTGCCGGCAAAAAGGTCGAACATATCAACAACATGATGAACGATGGAAACGATGATATTCCCAATGCATCCCTGAGTGTGGGCATTGCCTATGGAATCCATGCAGCAGATTTCAAGGAGCTGTTTGAGCAGGCTGACCATGCCTTATATGCAACGAAACAGAAAGGGAAAAACGGTTACAGCTTCTGGGAAAAAGGGATGTAGATCCGTGCGGATAAAAAATGATAACAGCTGCCGTACTCCACCTGTCAGATAGAGTGCTGCAGCTGTTTTAAAGTCAGGCCTTCCTCATCGAGAGAATACACTTGACATCCCCCAGTTCATCATCAACGTAATCCGCGTCAACGATTACACGCAACGGCTCCCCGTCGGCTCCGCTCATTTCAAGTTCCGTTGAAATCACTTTCTTTTCGTCAGCACATCGTTGCGCAATATTCCACAGCATTCTGTCACTGCGCGGCATCAGGCGTTTATAGAAGGTTCCCATATTAAGTTCTTCTTCCAATTGCTGCCGTGACAGGCCCATTTCCTTTTCCAGACCGTGGGCAGGTACTTCAAAGGAATACTCGCCCTGACTGTACAGCAGGAAAAGAACTGTCCGGGAAGTAAACCTTGAGAGCAGTTCCATATGCCAGTGAAGATTTGTGATCTCTGTCACATCGGTGGCTGCCCCATAAAAGCGGCGCTGTTCCCCGTCTTCATTCAGAAAATAGAAATGGATCAGAAAACGGGCAGCCGATCCGTCGATCTTCATAAATGTGAACACACCGCTGGAGCCGTTCAGCCTGTCATCGTATGCTTTCTTTAAAGTAGAAAACAATTCCGGGACTTCATTCTCAGGCATCACTTTCTGGATACTCAACAGCTTGGAATGGAAGTCCGGTACATTCACAGCACTATAAAACATCTCATTAAACCGGATAATGTCAATATCATCCCCATGAAGGGAATAGATCGCCGCTGGTCCAAGGATATGATTCAGCATGGAATCGCTGTAAACTGTATCATTCAGAAACTCCCGGATTCTGAACTCTTCATTTGCTTTATAGATAAAGCCCTTTGGATCAACTTTCCCACTGTCTGAAATAAGGGCCTCAAAATCTTTAATGCACATCGGCCTATAGAAATAATAACCCTGGATATACCTTATACCGAGATCCATGAGGTATTCGCATTGTTCCTGGGTTTCCACACCCTCGACGATGACCGGCATCGCCATGGTTTTAGCCATATTAACGACAGACTCGCTGATGTGCATACCTTTCCGC
>CADBNQ010000059.1 GCA_902796045.1 uncultured Lachnospiraceae bacterium
AATTGTATACATTTCGCATTGCGAAATACTGAAACGTCTGATATACTCGGGACTGTCAAAAAAAGCTTTTCATTTTTTGACCAAATATTTCGTATTGCGAAGTAATATATATAGATGTTTTTTACAAGGAGAAGATTACTATGATTACAACCAAAAACATTCACACACTGGGTGATCTGCTGGAGACAGCAGCCCTGGATTTTGAGAACCAGGTTTTCATCCGATATGAGAAAGACGGAATTTTCTATGAAAAGGGTTACCGCACCTATGCCATGGATTCCAGAGCGGTTGCGCACTGGGCAGCAAACAAAAGCGGAGAACTCGGAAAAACGATTCATGCCGCCATAATCGGCAAGTGCAGTTATGAGTTTCTTACGGTGCTCATGGGCGTTGCGGTATCGGGCAATGTTGCGATTCCGTTAGACACCCAGCTGAGTAAAGAGGCATTCATTGAGAACCTGGAGCGTGCAGAGGCTGATATCCTCTTCTTTGATTATGAGTATCTGAGCGATGCAGAGTACCTGCTGGAGAAATGCAGCTGCCTCAAGGAGATCATCTGTATCCAGCAGCGAAGGAGACATTTTTCTACGCCTCAGATTCACAGGGAGTTCAGAATACCTTCCTTTGAATATACGACTGAACCTTCGGACTGCGCACTCATCATTTTTACATCCGGCACGACCGGCCACGGAAAGGGCGTCATGCTCTCCCATGCCAACCTTCTGGACAACATGTTCAGTTCGGATGATGCGAGGGAGACCTGCCTGAGTGTTCTGCCTATCCACCACGTGTTCTGTATCAGCGGAGACCTTCTTCTGACCCTCCGTTACGGCAGTACTCTGTGCCTGTGCGATGATATCTCGAAATTCCTGTACTATATTGACCTGTTCCAGCCTACCATGATGCGGATCGTTCCCATGATGGCCAAGATGCTCCTGAACAGGGTTGCGATCGCTTCCAAAAAACATCCGGATCAGGATATCGACTACCTGAAGTCACGGATCATGGGTTCCCGGCTGCACAAGATCGTCAGTGGCGGCGGCTATCTTTCTGAGACGCTGGCAAGAGGCCTGGCAGACCTCGGCGTTGTAACTGCCCAGGGATACGGAATGACTGAGTGTTCCCCCAAGATTGCTGCGCCGGATTACGGGAATATGGAAAAAATCGCTTCCGTCGGCAAACCCGTACGCGGATGTCAGGTTCGTTTTGTCGATGGTGAGATCCAGGTGAAAAGCCCTTCCGTCATGATGGGTTATATAAATGATCCGGAACTCACTGCCGAAGCACTCACGGAGGACGGATGGCTCTGCACCGGTGACCTCGGATACATGGACGAGGATGGATATCTGTATCTGAACGGCCGTAAAAAGAATCTGATCATCCTCAGTAACGGTGAGAATGTGTCTCCCGAGCTGATTGAGAATAAATTTGACGGAGACCGGCTGATTCAGGATGTGATCGCCTTTGGTGACGGAGACAGCATTTCTGTCGAAATCTATCCAAACTTTGAGTACGCACAGGTTCATGGGATCCGGGATATCGCTGCAGCGGTCAATGAGATCATCGCTAAGAGGAACGAAGAGCTTCCTTCCTATGCGAAGATTTCCGGCTGCACAGTCCGGAAGACACCTTTCCCCAAGACTTCTTCCAAGAAGATTATCCGTAAGGTCTACTTTGACGATAAGATGGAAAGAAGCGCAAAGAAAGAAAAGCAGCTCCGCCCGGTCACAGAACTGCAGCAGCAGATCTGCGACATCGTAACAGCTGTCCTTGCAGAAGAGTCCATCGGCACAGATGTCAACCTCTACCAGAATGGCCTGGATTCCCTGTCAAGTGTCATGCTGATCGAGGAGCTTCAGACACAGCTTGGCGTCAGTGTGACCCTGACCGAGCTCATGGACAACAGTACCATCCTCAAGCTGGAGGAACTGATCCTGCAGAAGCAAGGCGAAGAGAAGGTCGATTACAGCCCTCGCCCGGCATATCCGCTTACAGGCATAATGATGTATTTTTCCTATATCATTCCGGGCAATACCACCGGCAATCTTCCCTTTGCCTATCGATTAGATAAAAATGTGGATCTGGACCGGCTGAAAGAATCCTTCCGGACCCTGTTTAATGTACATCCTGTACTAAAGGGTATCATTAAACCCACAGAACAGAAATACTATGCTCTTTTCCGTGACGACACAAGAGAAATTGATATCCCTGTTTTCCACTGGGAGGAATCCGAAGTAGAGAAAAACATGCAGGCCATGCTTGCACCTTTCCGCTATCGCGAGGACGACAACCTTGTACACATCTGTCTGGCTGAGACAGATTCCTATAAATATATGTTCTTTGATGTGGCCCATGTCATCGGTGACGGAATCACCATGAACGTTCTTATGGAAGATCTGAAAAAGATCTACGACGGAGAGGAAGTCCCCAAAGAGAAGTATACTTTCTATGAGTATATTCTCGACGCCAAGGCAAAAGAAGATGCCGGCATCCGCGACAAAGACTGCGCGAATGTGGATGAGCTGATGAAGGGTTACCGCATGCGCCAGACCATACTCACACGCCATGACAGACAGGACTGCAAAAAGGGAATCTACGGAGTCAGCCGGCGAATACTCGACCGAATCGTCCGCAAGGAAATCCTTTACTATTGTAAAACCAACAATGTATCCGAAAATGCTCTCTTCCTGTCTGCCTTCAATTATACCGCGGCTCTCTTTGCCGATGAGAATGATGTTTTTGTCAACAGTATTCACAGTGGAAGAACGGATGGCCGCTGGACTGGGCTGGCAGGCTGCCTGTTCAAGACCTACCTCTATAGATATCAGAGAGTTGCCCATGAAAAGGTCAATGAACTGGTTACCCGGGCCGGCAGTCAGATCATGTCTACCATGAAGAACTATACTCCCATATCCAGGATGGGTGATATGTTCCTTCAGTACCAGGGAGATATTCTTTCTGTAGCGACTCCCG
>CADBNQ010000060.1 GCA_902796045.1 uncultured Lachnospiraceae bacterium
ACATTTCTTCACACAGTACCGGTCAGATATCCGCTGATTTACAGACAGAAGCACATATGTTAGATCATGTTACAGGCCCAGGAGTACTCCTGTCAGGGCTGAAAATCCTATGAAAAAGATAGGATGGAGCTTCTTCAGAGGGGTAAACCAGATACAGATGAATACAAGAACGGCAAGGATGATGGCTGGCCAGTAAAAGGTCATGACACTTCCGTCTGCCATGGTGTGATTCAGGAGGGCGATCCGGGCTACCTGCAGCATGGCAGAAGTGATCAGGGCCACAGAGGCTGCTCTGAAACCGTAGAAGACCGCATTGACCACAAAGGACTGGCGGAAGCGCTGGAGAAAGCGGGCGATGATCAGGGTGATGATGATCGACGGGAAGACCAGGCCCAGGGTAGCGGAGGTACCCCCTAAGATTCCGGCAGTATGGAAGCCCACATAGGTGGCCATGTTGATCCCTATGGGACCGGGTGTGGATTCAGAGACAGCAATCATATCGGCGAGCTGGCCGGTGGTAAACCATCCCGTGCTTTTTGCCATGTCGGTGAGGAAGGGGATGGTTGCCAGTCCTCCGCCGACAGAGAAAAGGCCGACCTTACAGAATTCATAAAATAAACGCAGATAAATCATTTCTCAGACTCTCCTTTCGTGTGTTCATCCTTTTCTTCCGCCTTATGGTATTTTCTGAAAAGATGAATGCCGAGTCCTACGATGCCCGCCATGAGGACCAGAAATACAGGTGATGTGATGATGTCCCAGACGGGACCGATTCCCGCTGGTGTCGGGAGGAAAGAGCCTGCCGCCGCCAGGGCCAGTACCAGCAGATAGATCAGGAGGGTGGCCTTGTCGGTTACAGACTTTCTAAACAGCTTTACGACACTGGAGAGGATCAGGGCGGTGACGCCGGCACGGATCCCGTTAAAAGCATGTCCGACTACCTGCAGGTGCATAAATCTGCTTAAAAAGGCTGCCACGATCAGGATGACCAGACAAGGTCCCGAGACAACGCCCAGAGTGGCTATGATCCCTCCGAGGATCCCGGCCTGGTCACAGCCTGTGAAGGTAGCAGTGTTGACCGCGATGATGCCGGGTGTACATTGTCCGACGGCATAGTAGTCAGCCAGCTGGGTCTCGGTGGCCCAGCCTTTTTTCTCCACAACTTCTCTATGCAGTATGGGGAGCATGGCATAGCCGCCCCCGAAGGTCATCAGGCCGATTTTGCCGAAAGTAAGGTAGAGGTCGATGAGGATTGCCTTCTTGTTTTTTTCGTTCATATATAAAAGCACCTTTCTGAAAGGGGGCGAAAATCAGTCGAAACCGTCCGTCGGCTGAGCAGCCCTCTTTTACTTGTTTTTTTACAGATTATGGTTTATTATGATGATACCATATAACAAAAAAATAAACAAAGAGAATTATATAAGGAGGATGAATCATGGAGTTAACTGTACAGATGGTTGAAGAAGTATTTGAGGCAACAGGCGCAGATTACAAAACAGTGAAGCAGGCGCTCACAGACCATGATGGTGATGTGCAGGCTGCCATAAGTGCTATTCAGGCCATGAAGGAAGAGGAAGCTGCAGCAGAACAGGCAGCAGAAGAAGCTGTTGAGACAGAAGAAACAGCAGCCGAAGAGGCGGAAGATGAGGCAGAAGCAGGAGAGACAGCGGACAGTACAGAAGACGCAGAGGGTTCTGCCGGGGAATCCCGCAGTCCTTTTGACAGTATTGAGGAAGCGATCGACGAGTGTGCGGACAAGGTAGATGATTATGCCGGCAAAGTGGTGGATATCCTTAAGAAGCGTGTTGAGGAAGGAAATGTTGACAGGATCAGGATCTTAAGCAGGGAAGGAAATACCATTCTTGATATTCCGGTTGCTTTAGGGGTCATTGGCGGCATTTTCGGCATGATCACCATTCCGTGGGCCATGATCGTCGGTGTGATTGCGGCATACGGATTAAAATGTAAGGTAGAGATCATCTCATCAGACGGAAACAGCGAGGAGATGTAATTGTAATGCCCTGTTCTTTTATCTGGGACCTGGATGGAACACTTGTCGATTCTTATGCTTACATAGTCCCGGCGGTCAGAGATTTCTGCAGGGAGCTCGGCTTAGACTACAGCGGAGATTATATCCGGAACTATATCCTGAGATATTCTGTCAGCAGGCTCTTTGACCAGGTGGCTGAGAAGACGGGCGGGGATCCTGAATGGATGAAACAGCAGTATGATTATCTTAACAACAGAAGGATTTCCGGTATCCGGCCCATGCCCCATGCCAGAGAAGTGCTGGCTGAGCTGACCGGGAAGGGGCACCAGTGTTTTGTCTATACCCACAGGGGAGCTTCCTGTGATGAGATACTGAATAATACAGGTCTGGCCCCCTTTTTCAGAGAAGTGGTGACCTCCCTGGCAGGGTTTCCCAGGAAACCTGCCCCGGACGGCATCCTCTATCTGATTGATCAATATCAGCTGCGTCCGGAGGACTGTTACTATGTCGGTGACCGTTCTCTGGATGTTGAGTCCGGCCTGCGTGCCGGCATCGGGACGATCCTGCTGCTGACAGAGGGGAGTCCTGTAGTACCGTCAGGGTCGGAATCCTTTGTGATCCACGACCTGTCTGAAATCTGCCGGCTGTTTTAGGAGGTTATTATGGTGCCATATGGAAATACATTTTTCTTCAACTGGGAAGTCGACTTGATGGTGTGGCTCCAGACTCATCTCGGACCGGCCATGATTTCTTTCATCACCTTCTTCTCGATCTTTGGTGAAGGTATTGTTCTCGTCCTCTTCATGGGATTACTCTACTGGTGCTATGACAAGAAGACTGCCAGGACTATCGGACTTAGCGTCATGACCGGAGCCACCTGCTGCACCATGATCAAGGGGCTTGTCCTTCGTCGCCGTCCCTACTTTGACCATGAGCAGATCAAGGTGTTCAGGCCGGTAAAGCCTGATGCGGATCTCCATGATATAGGCATCCAGGGATATTCCTTTCCCAGCATTCATTCTTCCAATGCCATGATCTTATTTGTCTCTATGGCCCTTTTGATCCCGGCAGGCTGGCTGGTGATTCCTGCGGTCGTATTGCCTTTTATGACCGGTCTGTCAAGGGTTGTGGCCGGTGTCCACTATCCGACGGATGTTCTGACAGGCTGGCTGATCGGCCTGGTCTGTGTTATTGTGATTCCACGGCTGGAAAAGAAGCTGGCAAACACAGCAGTTCTGTCCGGCATCCTGGTCCTGGTTACCTGCCCCGGATTATTCTTCTGCCGGGGAGAAGATTATTTCACCTCTTTCGGCCTTCTGGCCGGATTTGCCGCAGGCACACTGTTCGAAGAGAAGTTCGTTCATTTTGAAAATACCAGAAAACCCCTCCAGATCATCCTGAGGATGGCTGGCGGCCTGGCCATTTATCTGGTATTGAACATAGCGATAAAAAGGGTACTGGCACTGGTGATTACAGCAGACACCGGATATATGGCCCTGCTGGGGCGCTCAGTCCGCTACGCTCTTCTCAGCTTTATTGCCTTTGGTCTGTATCCTGCTCTTTTCCGCTTTGGGCAGGGAAAAGCCGGGGAGAAGAATCCGCCGGAGACTACTGCCTGACCTGGATCAGATCACTCAGTTTCTTGGAATAGAAATAATCATGAACGATCTGGTCGAACTCTGACCACATGGGAAGAGTGGGACAGGAGGCAGCCCGGGGACATTCCTCGGCATCCTGTACCAGACAGGCCACTGTTGCCAGAGGCCCTTCCATCAGCTCAATGATTTCCCCTACCGGATATTCTTCCGGATTTCTCAATAGCCTGTAGCCGCCGCCTTTTCCGCTCATTCCGGAGATGAGGCCGCCGTTCACCAGGTTCTTCACAATGATTTCCAGATATTTTTTTGAGATATTCTGCCTGGCAGCGATATCCTTTAAGGGGATGTAGCTGCCATCTTCATGTTCTGCAAGATCAATCAGAACACGAAGGGCATAACGTCCTTTTGTTGAGATCATGACCAATCCTCCTCTTTTTTTACCTATTATACCAGAGGATTAATAGGTAAATCAAGGAATGATTATCAACCTATTGACATACTAGGTAGATATGTGTACAATAGAGGAGGCTTCGTGAGAAAAGTTTAGGAACTAAAACTTCCCACATGAGAACTGTATTGAGTCTGTATTCATCGGTATCTGCCGGTACATGACCTCAGAAATGTACAGTTTCATCATTCATGACAGCCATTTTTATGGGCTCC
>CADBNQ010000061.1 GCA_902796045.1 uncultured Lachnospiraceae bacterium
CATCCCCCTTGTCATCGAGGAAGATGCGATGGAGGAAGCAAAGCGGGTTTCGGGTGGTCGTCCTATTCTTTCCATAAAACCCTTTGAGATCAAAAAAGCGGGGATCATCACCACCGGGAGCGAGGTCTACCATGGCCGGATCCAGGATGCCTTCACCCCGGTACTGAAAAAGAAATTAGAGGAATACCAGGCGGAGTGCATCTTCCACGCAGTCTGCAATGATGACCATGAGATGATCACCAGAACCATCATGGAAGGGATTGACCAGGGAGCGGAACTGATCCTCTGTACCGGAGGCATGAGCGTGGATCCGGATGACCGGACCCCCCTTGCCATAAAGAATACAGGCGCCGAGATCATCTCCTACGGAGCCCCGGTACTGCCGGGAGCCATGTTTTTGCTGAGCTATTATCAGGGAAAAGAAGGAGAGATTCCGGTAGCAGGACTGCCGGGATGTGTCATGTATGCAGGAAGGACCATTTTTGACCTGGTCCTGCCGAGGCTTCTGGCTGATGACAGGGTCAGCGCCCGGGAACTGGCCCTGCTGGGTGAAGGAGGTCTCTGCCTCAACTGCGAGGTCTGCACCTTCCCGAACTGTGGATTTGGAAAGTAGGTGAGCCGCACTTGAATAAGGAGTTTACACACTTTGACCATGAAGGGAATGCCCGCATGGTCGATGTATCAGAGAAAGCGGATACACACAGGGAGGCAGTGGCAGCAGGGCGAATTTACATGAGTCCTGTCTGCCTGTCCATGGTGGCTGCCGGACAGATGAAGAAAGGTGATGTGCTGGGAGTTGCCAGGATCGCCGGGATCATGGGAGCCAAAAGGACACATGACCTGATTCCCCTCTGTCATCTGCTGAACATTACCGGCGTGGATCTCTGGTTTGATCTGAGTCCCGACCGGGGAGAGAAAGAGGAACACTGGATCGAAGCCCACTGCCGTGTCAGGACAACAGGAAAGACCGGCGTTGAGATGGAAGCCCTCACCGGAGTCCAGATTGCCCTACTGACCATCTATGATATGTGCAAGGCAGTCGAACGGGGGATGATCATCTCCGATGTGCACCTGGTCAGCAAGTCAGGTGGAAAGAGCGGTGATTACCATGCTTGATTCCTACGGACGCAGAATCGATTATATGAGGGTCTCTGTCACGGACAAATGCAACCTGCGCTGCCGCTACTGCATGCCTGAAGGTGTGGAGATCCTGCCCATGTCCGACCTGCTGACGATGGAAGAGATCACTGCGGTCTGCAGGCAGGCAGCCGGCCTCGGCATAGAGAAGATCAAGATCACCGGCGGTGAACCCCTGGTCAGACGAGGTGTACCTGACCTGGTGGGCATGCTGAAAGCGATCCCCGGCATCAGACAGGTGACCATGACCACCAATGGCCTGCTGCTTTCAAAATATCTGCCTTCCCTGAAAGAAGCCGGCCTGGATGCGGTCAATATCAGTCTGGATACCCTGAACAGGGAAAACTACCAGCAGATCACCGGAAAGGATCAGCTGGAGACAGTACTTTCTTCCATCCACAAGGCGGTGGATGCCGGTCTTCCGGTTAAGATCAATGCAGTTCTGCTTCACGGGATCAATGACAGCGAGTGGCCCAGACTGCTGGCCCTGGCCCGGGAGTATCCTTTGGACGTCCGTTTTATAGAAATGATGCCCATCGGTGCAGGAGCAGCTTTTGAGAGCGTATCCAATGTCCTGCTGCTGACAAAGATCAGAGAAAAGTATCCGGCACTTGTAAAAGATGAACGGATCCATGGAAACGGACCTGCAGTCTACTACCGGATTCCAGGTTTTATGGGCAGTGTGGGATTGATCAGTGCCCTTCATGACAAGTTCTGCAGCCGGTGCAACCGGATCAGGATGACAGCCACGGGGGACTTAAAAGCCTGCCTTTGCTACGGGACATCTGTCAATATCAGGGAAACCCTGCGAAGCCAGGGAGAGACAGCCGCCGGCCACCTTTTAAGCCAGGTCATACTCAGTAAGCCGGAGGCACATTGCTTTGAGGAAAAGAACCGGATCAGTGAGACAAAGAAAATGATCTCCATAGGAGGATAGAAATGGATCAGCATATTACAGGGGTAAAAAAAGAAACAGATGCTCTGCAGAATGCTGCAGGCAGCCAGGGCATCCTTCTCGGCATATGTATCAGTGAGAAAAGAGGCACACGAAAAGAGGAAGTGCAAGAAGCAGTGCTCAAAACAGACTGGGGCATCGAAGGCGATGCCCATGCAGGCAGCTGGCACAGACAGGTGAGCCTGCTCTCCGCAGAAAAAATAGAAGAATTCCGCAAAAAAGGTGCAGAAGTAGCGTATGGTGATTTCGGTGAGAACCTGATCATAGAAGGGTTCGATTTCAGGAAACTCCCGGTTGGAACCAGGTTCAGGATAGGAGAAGCCCTCCTTGAGATGAGCCAGATCGGCAAGGAGTGCCATACCCATTGCGCCATCTATCAAACTATGGGAGATTGCATCATGCCCCGGGAGGGGGTCTTTGCGGAAGTAAAAGAAGAAGGCAGGATCAAGGTCGGCGACAAGGTGGAGTGTCTGGGAACGGATCCTGACAGGCCTCTCACAGCGGCAGTGATCACCTTAAGCGATAAGGGATTCCGTGGGGAAAGAGAGGACAAAAGCGGCCCGGCCATCGTGGATATCCTCGCTGCCAACGGCTATCAGGTGCTGGAAACACTGCTTCTGCCTGACAGACAGGATTGGATTGAAAGGGAACTGATCAGGCTGTCAGACCAGAGGCAGGTTAACCTGATCGTCACCACAGGGGGAACCGGTTTTTCTCCGACAGACTGCACCCCAGAGGCGACTCTGGCGGTAGCAGACAGAAATGCGCCAGGTATCGCGGAAGCCATCCGGGCCGGATCCATGCAGATCACGAGAAGGGCCATGCTGTCAAGAGAGGCATCCGTGATC
>CADBNQ010000062.1 GCA_902796045.1 uncultured Lachnospiraceae bacterium
GATGGTTAACATAAGACAGAACCTCTTTCGGAGCCGCTCCTCCCTGGGTATGATTTTTCAGAAGAGTCTTTGAGATGACCATGAAAAGGGAAGCAGGTACTCCCTTGCCGGATACATCGGCAATCGTCAGTGCCAGATGATCCTGATCGACAAAATAGAAATCGTAGAAATCTCCCCCGACTTCTTTTGCAGGTATCATATCCGCAAAAAGGTCAATCTCGGTCCTGTCAGGAAATGGCGGGAAAACACTCGGCAGCATATCCCTTTGTATCTTTGACGCAACATCCAGTTCTGTTCCGATCCGTTCTTTTTCGGCCGTTACTGCCTGCAGATTCCTCGTATAATCGTCAATCTTTTCCACCATATCCACAGCAGTCCGGGACAGACTGCTGACTTCACCGTATCCATATCTATATGGTCCGCACTCCTTTTTTACGGAATCAGAGTTCAGTCTTTCCTCTTCCGAATCCGTATAGTGCTCCAGCACATTCGACAGATGAAGAATCGGCCTGGTCACTTTCTTCTCAATAGAATGCATCAGCATCATCTCGATGATCAACAGGATATTCAGCATAATCGCAATGATCACAGAATACCAGTTCCAAAACTCGTAATAACGGTCAAGGATCTCCTCCGCCCATTCATCAGAACCTTGAAGCATATCCTGATGGCTGAATACCTGCTCATAATCTATAAACAGGTCCGGATCCAGGTACATTGTATTCCGGTATAACAAATAAGCTCCAAGAGCGGAAGCACTCACCCCGATGATCAGAAAACTCAAGACCATTCTTTCATTAATGGTGATCGTCCTGTTCCGGATCCTGGAAATGAGAATAATAACCGGTATGCCGATGATCAGGACTACGTCCAGATACTGTGTAAATAGCACGAACCACCTGATCACGAAATCTTTTCTCAGTTGTACCTCCGGATTCCAGGTAACAACGATCATATAAGCTCCGACTGTTACTATCATGATCAGGTAATACTTAACCACATGTGCACAGGTATCCAGTCTGGGCCAGGTCGTTCTTTTCTCTCCCTTCAGGGGCAGCGCATACCAGAGAACAGATGGCAGCGCACAGTAGATTGACAATGCAATCACTGCATCGAAATAGAATGATATGGGCACCAGAATAGAATCCCCGGAAAGCAGGGAGAAGACCAGGATGCTCCCCAGGTATGCAGCCAGACAGCCAAGGACTCCCCAGATCCCGAGAATAAAGCCGGCAATCGGCATAATAGCAACAGACAGGTCAAACTCAGATAGTAAGCGGACCCTGGATAGTCCTATGCTTAACACTACCAGAATGATGCATAGCAGAAAACCTGCCGCAAACGCCAGCAGGTTTTTCTTCCAGTCAGAATTCCGGGACAGGCAAAACCCTTTTTTTATATATTTATTTGTTCCCATTTCGTCATTTCAGTGTCAGAAACGTATCAAATCCCGTCACCTTAAATATACCGACTATATTTTTATTCGCGTTGCGGATGATCATTTCTCCGCCTTTTTCATCCATACGGTTCTGAGCGTCAAGAACTGTGCGAAGACCGGCCGATGAAATATAAATAACTTTTTTGAAATCGAGCACCAGCAGATCAACACCTTCCAAAGAGGTCTCCACGACTTCCTGCAGATCCAGTGAGGTCTGTGTGTCGATCCGCCCTTCAATCTCCATTATAAGGGTCGTATCTTCCCGCTGCATGTTGATCGTCATAGTATCTTCCTCCTTTTTCATTTTTCCTGCCGTCCTTACGGCAGCAGATAATCATTCCAGATATTTGCATACTCTTCGATGCGGGGATATGCATAGGCTGCAATCACCACGGTAGCGATCCACACGGAAGCAGTAAAGATGACCAGTTTTTTTCCCTTCATTTTTACAAAGCTGATATGCCAGTACCTTTCATTCAGTTCAATCAGACAATAACATGCTGCTACCACGAATAACCCATACAGGATCGGCAGGATCTTTCCCGGAAGCAGTTTTCCCGTTGTTGCGATCAGAATGGTCTGTACGGGAAGAATAAACAGATAGTGTAAACAGTAATATCTGTTAATATTCAGGGAAAACTGATTCACGATTCCGGGCAGCTTCCCCCCGATGGCACGTACGAACCGGTACAGCAGCGCCAGGAAACCCAGCGTAAATATGCAGGTCATGATCGCATCCGGTGTCGGTTTCAAATTGTACTGCGTATCCGATCCAAGTTCCGGCATGAAAGGCATATCCACCGTAAAGCGGATCGCATAATATACTGCCGCCACAGAGAAACATATGGCTATGATCCTGCCGGACAGTCCATCCTTGTCCTTAATTCTCGGGTAGTAGCCGCCAATGAAATACCCGAAAGCCACAAAGATAAAATAGCAGAACAGTGGGAAATATGCTTCTGCATTCGTGATGATAAAGAAAGCCAGCAGCTGCGAGATCAGATAATTATTCGGCGACGGAACCGTATTCCACATCACGAGTGCAGCCAGGTTCATCAGAACACCGATTCCCAGAATCGTGCTGTCCTTTATTTTAAGCTTTTTAAACAACGCCATCAGAATAAATGACAGCCCCGCAAAGGTAAGAATATCCGACTGAAGGATCAGGAATGAATTGGCTATGAAAAACTGTTTCCCGGTAATCCAGTAAGCGATCAGATTCGGGAGGGCGTTCCGGAGAATATTCAGGAACTGCCCGATGGTCAGAAGGCCGAATGCCCGCGCCAAATAAGAGCCCGGCGACTGACTGTGCGCATAATACATTCCGATTCCCATACAGATCATAAAGGTAGCCGCACCGAAAAACTCCGTCATATAATCATCCATTATACGGGGCATGACATTTTTTCCCTGATCCAGGATAACATGTACAATAATCATGCCAATGACACATAATGCCTTCAGAAGATCCAGCTCCGGCTGACGGCCGGTATTCACTCTCTTATCGTCAAAATATCTGCTGCTCATCGTATCTCCTTATACCTCATCAGATAGTTTTTGACGTTGAAGTCATCGCTGTACTGATAATCCAGGCAGTATTCTGTCTCTCCTGCCGCATTCTCCCCGGAAAGATAAGAATCAACATTTGCCAGAATGATCGTGGCGCTGAGGGAAGCATCCTCAGATTCCAGGGAGTACTTTCTTCCGGTATCGGTAAATCTCAGACGCAGCCACTGCGGCATGAACAGGACTTCCATCCGGATCTCGCCGTTGTCTTCAAACGCGTTGTTGATGCGGTCGGTCAGCATCTCTTCTACGCTCAGGCGTATGCTTTCCGCCTTCTCATTGTCAAAGCCGATCTGATCAGCGAGCTGCTGGATCATGGAGCAGGACGGGACGATCGTGTAGCTCCGGTTCTTCACCTTCAGATCCATGATCCGCAGGCCTTCATTGACAGCCGCTGTCAGGGTGATCTCATACAGTCTGGCCAGCATATCCGTATGCAGGGCTCTCTGGTTCAGTTTTCCGTTCTCGTTCAGCGGGAAGGAGTCATAAATAAAGAAATGAGACGGCACCTTAAAGGAAGCCAGTTTCTGTTTCAGGCGCAGCCGGAATTCCTCCTCGTCCAGCGAACCGGTTTTCAGCACCAGGCAGGCCTCGACGCTTTCCCCCCAGATCGGATGCGCCGCTCCCATAACCTTCGCCTCGCGGACCTCAGGCTGTTCAAGAAGAACCTTCTCGATCTCGATCGGGGAAATATTCTCACCGCTGCGGATGATGATATCCTTGATCCGGCCGGCGAACTGCAGC
>CADBNQ010000063.1 GCA_902796045.1 uncultured Lachnospiraceae bacterium
ATGACCTGGCTGAGAGGACTGTGTGCTGGTGTGAAAACCGGGATTGGGGGAGAGTAAACAGAGTGAAACTGATCAGGGTCGAAAGCATTGATAACGGATTATGGACAGAGTAAAATGCAGGTTGACGGTATATTTTGAGGATCCTTTCTGGGTGGGGATATTTGAGAGAATTGAAAATGAAAAACTGTCGGTGGCCAAGATGACATTTGGTGCGGAGCCAAAGGATTACGAGGTGCAGGAATTGATAAACCTGAATTACTATCGACTGTCTTTCAGCCCGACGATTGAAACGATTGTCAAGGATATCAGGAAAAATCCGAAAAGAGCACAGCGTGATGCCAGAAAACAGACTTTAAAAACAGGCATAGGAACCAAATCACAGCAGGCACTCAAACTACAGCAGGAACAGAACAAAATAGAAAGGAAAGTAAGAAGCAGGAAACAAAAGGAAGCCGAGAAGCAGCGGCTGTATGAGCTGAAGCAGATGAAGAAAAGAGAGAAGCACAAAGGACATTGATGGTGTGCTTAGCAACTTTTATTATAGAATCTCGCTGGATCGGGATTCCTTTTATGGCGGAGACGCAGAATGAGTTGAGGATTATGAAAACGATACGTGTAACGGCAGCAGTAATACAAAAAGATAACCGAATATTTGCCACAGCCCGCGGATATGGGGAGTTTAAAGGCGGATGGGAATTCCCCGGTGGTAAAATAGAAGAAAATGAGACGCCCCAGGAAGCATTGATCCGGGAGATCAAAGAAGAACTGGACGTCGATATAGAGGTGGGACAGCTGATTTCAACAGTTGAATATGACTACCCTGAGTTTCATCTCAGTATGGATTGTTTCTGGTGCACGATTATCGGAGGTGAAATAACTCTGAATGAGGCGCAGGAAGCCAGATGGCTGACTTATGAAACCTTAGATGCGGTGAACTGGCTTCCTGCAGATCAAAGTCTGGTGAAGCAGATTAAAGAAGGGCTTCGGGAGTAAGTAAGTCAAATATGTTTTGATCATTTGGTTCTTTATCATAGGGCCATTCGATCAGCCGTACCTCATTATCGAAACATAACTGCTTTTTGATCTGATCCAGCTCCTGCCTGTGCAGCAGCGCTTCTTCCCCGCCGAAGAAATCAATGGGCAGGTAATGCTGTATCCCCTGATACTCGATAGCAGTACGGATGGATGGGATATAAAGGTCAAGGCTCTGCCTGCCGAGCCAGTCCGGCCGGTACTGGTAGAGGATATCCGGGTACTGTTTTCTGAGGGCGTGGAAGAGTGACAGTTCATGCTTCCATTTGGGTTTTATGACCCCTTCCGCAGTAAGCCTTGTCCGGATTTTTGTCCGCTCCAGGCGCCAGTTGCTTTTCAGGCCGTCTTTTTCTTCATAGAGTCTGAGATCCTCATACCACCAGTGGAAGAGAGGCATGATGGTTTTAGTCAGACAGAGGAAGAGTTCTAATTCTGAGGTAAAGTATCCGCATTGAAGCATGTGTTCTACATTTCTTCGTACGTGAACCGTTTTGGCGGGATTGTGGTGAAAGGGCAGGCTTCCCTGATATTTAGCAATACGGTCCGGCAGGTATGGTGAACGCAGGACGATCCCGTTAACCCAAAGATGGCCCTGATACCAGGGCAGAGAAAAATCGTAAAGAGAGTATCCACCGTAAAAGTCTTCCGATGTATTGGTATAGAGAAGATGGTACATCAGGAGAACATCATCCATGTTTTCCTTGTCAAATACTGCCAGGTAATGCGTCTTCTCTTCATCCGGGAACAGAGGTTGGACCTGGTGGATACTCTCTGCTTTTTTACACACTTCCATGATCACAAAAAACTGTGACACAAAGCTCTCAGGAAAGAGAAAGCAGGCTTTGTGGTCGGTGTCGATCTGTCTGAACTGGTCCATAAAAGCTTCCACATAAGGGTTCTCCTGAAAAGAAGCAGAGGAAATGATGAGTTCCCTGGTAGCATACCTGTAGGCCAGATCAGACCATGACAGATTTATGAGAAAACACTCATAGCCATTTTCCAGATACTCATCCCGAAGTACTTCATCAAAATCTTTCTGATAGGAGTCATGTTCCTCCAGAATATCCTTAAGCGTCCCGAAGGTTCTTCTCTCGTGGTACTGGGGATAACGTTCCCAGAGCATGTCAAGTCTGTCAAAGGAGAAAGAGGCTTTTGGCTTTTTGTGGATTGTATGCATAGCGGTCTCCTTCCTGATTAAGCAGTACTGCTGCCATTATCTCATCCTTAACTGTTTCAGTAAAGGTTTTCCTGCTGATGAATAGAAACTTGTTTGGTAAATTAATATATGTTAAAGTATTTTCAGGGACTACTGGTCTGGTCTCTCACAGAGAGAAAGGAGGAACGACTATGAAAACAATTAAAATAATGAAGGCAGTCTGTGCAGCAGCGATGGCAGGGTGTATAGCTTTTGCCATGATCGGCTGTTCAGCATCATCTACGAGTGAATCAAAAGCAAATGCTTATTCCACTGTGGATGGGGTTACAACGGGAAGCAACGAAGTGAAAACTGATGATAAGGGGAGTGCCAGCTTCAAAATCGATGGCAATCACGTGGAGATGACCAATTTTGCCTTCGATGCCGATTCTTCACTGAAGGTGCAGGCAGAGATTGAAGAAGAAGACATGGTCTATACCCAAGTGAGTGTCCATGATGGGGAGAAAGTGATCCAGAATATTGCTGATGGAAAGTATCATGAGGCATTTACCAAAGATAACGTGGCCAAGGAGTTCAATACCATATACCAGACTGTCCTGGATGCAGATGATGCCCCTGTTTCAGATGAGAATGTGACTGAAGACGAGGGTGTTTATGTCGTGCAGATGGGATTGAGTGACGGCGATGCGATTCTCCTGGCTAAAGCCGATTCTCAGGAGTTTGTATTGATTGCTTTTACGACAACAGAATATGGAACACAGGATATTATTGATGCAGCATTTGATTCTCTGAAAAATTAATCGGAATCGTCTTGACGATTCCCACCGAATAGTTGTGAAAGGAGGCAGCAACCTATGTTTACAAC
>CADBNQ010000064.1 GCA_902796045.1 uncultured Lachnospiraceae bacterium
AGGCATGTATGAAAAGCGGCTCGGAAAATGCAGCGATAACCATTGGATATAAAGGCGCGTGGTAATACAGTGGGGGCTGTCGCATTACTGCGACGCCTCCTTTTTTTCTTTTAAATGGAGGACCTGTTCCTGATACTACAAAAACATAAGATCAGGTATTGATATGTATATACAAGTATGATAATATATAGTCGACAGACATTACAGACTTGGAGGGTATATTATGACAGAACAAAAGCTAGACAGAAACAACCCAAAACCTTTATATCAGCAGTTCCGGGAGATTCTCGAAGAATCGATTGATTCCGGTACATGGGAACCCGATGATAAGATTCCGTCCGAGAACCAGCTGAGCAGCACATATGGTCTGAGCCGGATGACAGTACGGTCGGTTCTCCTTGATCTGGTTAAGGAGGGAAAGCTGTACAGGGTCCAGGGGAAAGGAACCTTTGTGGCTGAGCAGAAGATTGAGGCGATGAGTCTCTATTATGTCGGCATTCGGGAACAGTTAGAAGAGCTGGGATATGAGGTAGCCACCAGGACTCTGGAGTGTACCGTCACAGAGAGCAACAGTAATGTTGCCAAGCACCTGGACATCCGTCCGGGGACGCCTGTCTTCATGATCAAGCGGCTCCGCTCCATCAAGGAGGGGCCGGTCAGCATCCATATCTCCTACATTCCCACTCAATATGCCGGAGGGCTGACCCCTGAGATTCTGGAACAGGAGCAGCTTTGCGTGCTGATGAGCAGGAACTACGGCCTCCAGAGAAAAAAGATGACAGAGACCCTGGAATCTGTGGCAGCTGACAGTGAAGAGGCAGAACTTTTACAGGTAGAGAAGGGTCATCCGCTGCTATTGCTCAAGGATGAACTGCATTCGGATGATGATATCCCCTATGAGTACACCAAGGTGGTCTTCCGTGGGGATAAGATCAAGATCCGTCTGAACTACGAATAGTAAATGATCCATATAAAAAGGAGGGGTAACACCATGAAAGACAACAGGTTTATGAAGGTTATCAGAGATGCTGATGAGAAAGGTATCGCCGTCGGAGCCGTGAATATTGTCAATTACCTCACGACAGATGCAGCGGTTACCGCGGCGAAAGAGCTGGGGGTGAATCTGATCATCCAGACATCCGCCGGCACTGTGGAACATTTTGGAGCCAGGAAACTGTATGACATGATCGACGGCATCAGAAAAGACGCCGGCATCACCGTCGCGATCCACCTGGACCACTGCCGTAAAACAGAGCTTGGAAAGGAATGTGTGGATGCCGGCTGGGATGCGGTTATGATGGATTTCTCCCACCTGCCCTTAGAGGAAAACATCGCAAGGACAAAAGAGGTTGCAGACTATGCTCATGAACGGGGCGTTGCCATAGAAGGCGAGATCGGTGTCATCTATGGTGTGGAGGATGAGATCGCGGCTGATCAGGAGGTCAAGGCCGGGTACGATGAGACAGTAGAATTTATCAAGGGCTCTGATATCGATGTGGTCGCTCCGGCAATCGGAACAGCGCACGGTGTATATAAGGGTGTTCCAAAGCTGGACTTTGACCTGGTAGAACGTCTTGGCAAGGATGATACCCCCATCGTCATTCACGGTGGATCGGGATTGTCAGCCGAGACTTTCAGAAAGCTGATCAAGCTGGGCGGAAGGAAGGTCAATATCTCCACTCTGGTGAAGAACGCCTACCTCGGCAAGATCAGGGAGCTGGTGGAATCTGGTGAGAAATATGCGCCCATCCCCTTTGACGATCAGGTATTCGACGCTGTGAAAGCTGAGATCAAGAAACATCTGGCAGTATTTGCCGGCATAAAGGATTCTTTTGATTAAGACTGAAGGATTAATGAAGTATATATAAAGAAAGGGTGATAACATGTCAGCAAATTATATCGTAGACCTCCACGGCCATACGACCCGGTCAGACGGCAGTGATACCCCGGTAGAATTTGTTCTTCATGCAAAAGAGCGCGGGGTAAAGGTCTGTGCCATCACAGACCATGATGTAGTTCCACCGAAAACGGTCACCATTGACGGCGTGGAGCGGGATATCCAGGAGTGGGCTAAGGAACAGGGCGTCGATCTCCTTCTGGGCTCGGAGATTTCCTGCGAGACCTATATCGATGATACACATCTGGTATTGTTCGGCTGCGACTGGGACGATCCCTATTTTAAAGAGCTGGACCAGGCTGTGATCCAGAGTAAGATCGGCAGCTACCGGAAGCTGACTGAGCTTTTAACGGAAAAGGGCATGCCCATCGACTGGAAGGAAGTCCTTGACAATAACGGCAATCCGGTCCCGGAAGACCAGATCCAGAAGAAGATGATCTTTGAATTGATGGCAAGGAAGGGATACTTTGATAACTGGGGAGCAGCCAAGCTTTATGTCAAAGAGTCCAAGGACCTGGCTATCAAGAGGGAGAAGCCGGACGCCGAATCGGTCATCAGGGAAGCCCACCGCACGGGAGGCTATGTCATCATGGCACATCCCTTCCTGGTTTCCGAACCGATCAGCTACAAAGGACAGACCATCACCAGGTCTGTATACATCGAGCATCTGATCGAGGCGGGACTTGACGGGATTGAAGCGTCCTATACTTATGACAAGACCAGCTATTCCGGAGAGTACACCAAGGACGAGATTGAAGAATACATCAATCTGTATTATGGAGACCGCCTCTTCATCTCCGGCGGATCCGATTACCACGCTGACGGAAAGAAAGGGGTCAAGAATCCCAGAGAGATTGGCGACAGCGGCATCTCAATGGAAGCCTTTCTTGCAAATAAACGGCTGACAGCTCTGCTGTATCAGCCCAGATAACACCTTACCATCAACCTATATGCCGGCCTGACCGGCACCACAGGAGACTGATCAGTCCAGGAATGCTACAGGAGGAACTATTATGGTAACAATGACAATGGAACAGGTTCAGACGATCGTTAAGACATTGGCACAGACAGCTGAGGACAACCGTCAATACTTTTCTGAGCTGGATGCAGTAATGGGCGACGGAGATTTTGGTGAATCTCTTCACTCAGGCTTCCAGACCGTAATGTCCAAATGGGATACTTTCGATATGAGCAACATCGGAACTTTTCTCATGGGGGTCTGCCAGGCCATCACCATGAGTACAGGCGGATGCTCCGGCGCAGTCTGGGGAACTCTCTTTATGAGAACCGGCATGAAGCTCATGGGAAAGAATGAATTCACACTTGCAGAGGGGGCAGATGCACTGGAGAGCGCTATCGAGGGAATCAGCAAAAGGGGCGGTGCGGTCCTCGGAGATAAGACCGTTCTTGACGCCTTTGATGTGATCGTGAAATCCCTGCGGGCTTCAGTCGAAGCAGATGAGGACCTGGACACCGCTCTGACCAAAGCAGCCGCTGCCGCCGTTGAATGCAAAGAAACCAC
>CADBNQ010000065.1 GCA_902796045.1 uncultured Lachnospiraceae bacterium
TATCATTCAGGAAGGCAGTCTCCGACCGCAGAAGCTAACAGAATACATCGGCCAGGAGAAGGTCAAGAAGAACCTGGGAGTCTTTATATCCGCAGCCAGACTGCGGGAGGAGTCTCTGGATCATGTTCTCCTGTTCGGACCGCCCGGCCTGGGCAAGACCACTCTGGCAGGGATTATTGCCAATGAGATGGGGAGCCAGCTCAAGATTACGTCCGGCCCTGCTATAGAGAAACCGGGTGATATCGCAGCCATTTTGAACGGCCTTTCAGATGGAGATGTCCTCTTCATCGACGAGATCCACAGACTGAACCGGCAGGTGGAGGAGGTCCTCTATCCGGCCATGGAGGATTTTGCCATAGACATCATCATCGGCAAGGGGGCAGCAGCCAGGTCTATCCGGCTGGACCTGCCCAGATTTACCCTGGTCGGGGCAACCACCCGGGCAGGCATGCTGACAGCACCTTTGCGGGACCGCTTCGGGGTGATGCAGCGGCTGGAGTTCTACACCCGGGAGGAGCTGACGGTGATCGTCAGGAGATCTGCACAGCTTCTGCATGTTCAGATTGATGATGAGGGTGCCCGGGAGATCGGGAAGCGAAGCCGGGGGACACCGAGACTGGCCAACCGCCTGCTCAGACGTGTCAGAGACTTTGCCCAGGTCAGATTTGACGGCAAGGTCACCAGGGAAGTAGCCGATGAGGCGCTGAACCTGCTGGAGATTGACAGCCTGGGGCTGGACAATACCGACCGGAATATTCTGTTTACCATGATTGAAAGGTTTGGGGGACGCCCTGTGGGGCTTGACACCCTTGCCGCCTCCATCGGAGAAGATGCGGGCACCATCGAAGATGTCTGCGAACCTTATCTGATCCAGATGGGGCTCATAAAGAGGACACCCAGAGGAAGAGCTCTCACAGAACATGCCTACAGACATCTGGGGCTTGAAGTACCTGAGATCATATATCAGTATTAATCAGCGGGGGGATAAGATGGATAAGAAGGATAAGAAGAGACTATCAGTGGTAATCGACGGTAAGGTCTATATGCTGTCAGGAACAGAGAGTGAAGCCCATATGCAGAGGGTTGCCAGCTATGTAGACAGCAAGCTCAAAGAGATCAAGATTCAGAACAATTACGGAAAGCTGTCCAATGAATATAAGAATGTCCTGCTCTCGCTCAATATTGCAGAGGAGCTTTTCCTTCTTCAGGACGAGCTCAAGGTGATCAAGCAGGAACATATGGAGAACCAGCAGGAACTGTACAGGCTGAAGCAGGAGATCGTGGATAAGGATATGCGGAACGACACTGCCAGCAAGCTTGTGATCGAGTACAAGACCAAAGTGAACGAGCTGCAGAAACGGATCATTGATCTGGAGACGAGGAATGCGAGATAAGAGGATGTTGCCGGAGCTTCTCTCTCCGGCGGGAACCTTTGAGCATCTGAAGGCGGCGGTGAGAGCCGGCGCAGATGCAGTATATATGGGCGGAGACAGGTTCGGAGCCAGGGCCTATGCGGGGAATCTGGCTGCGGAGGAGATCTCCGATGCCCTCCACTATACCCACCTTCACGACAGGAAACTGTATCTGACAGTCAACACCCTGATGAAGGAAGATGAATTATATAATAGTTTATACGGCTTTTTGCAGCCATATTATGAAGCAGGACTGGATGGTGTGATCGTACAGGATTTGGGTACTGCTTCTTTTATTCACAGGAATTTTCCGGATCTGGAGCTGCATGCCAGTACCCAGATGACCATCACTCACACGGCAGGAGCCCTGGCAGCCAGAGAGCTGGGCATGTCCCGGATCGTACCGGCTAGGGAGCTGTCCCTTGAGGAACTGGTGCAGATCAGAGAAGCCTCGGGCCTTGAGATGGAGGTTTTCATTCATGGCGCTCTGTGCTGTTCCTATTCCGGACAGTGCCTGCTCAGCAGCTGGTATGGCGGGAGAAGTGGAAACCGGGGCCGGTGTGCCCAGCCCTGCAGGCTGCCCTGCAGGAGGGAGAACGGGAAGCAGGCCTGCTATCTGAGCCTGAGAGATCTTTGCTCTGTCTCCATGATTCCGGAGATCGTCTCCGCAGGATTTGATTCCCTCAAGATCGAGGGGAGGATGAAGAACAAGGAGTACACAGCCGGCGTCACAGCCATCTACCGGAGATACCTTGATCTCTATGCGGACCTGTGCCGGGAGGGAAAGGAAGATACTTTCCGGGTGGCGGAGGAAGACCTCCATGCCCTGGAAGAACTCTACTGCCGGGGCGGCTTTACCGAAGGCTACTGGCACCGGCACAACGGGCCGTCCATGATGGCCGAGCACACCCAGAAGAACCTTGGCCGGCTGGTTGGCCGGATTCGATCTGTGAAAAGAAACAGGATTGAGATCAGCCTGCAGGATGCACTGGCTCCCAAAGACCTGCTGGTGGTCCCTCTGGACCATGATAAAGAGATCATCCTGACGGTTCCCGCCAGCCAGGAGGAGGGCCTGAGTGCTGTGCTGAATGTGCCGGATGGCAGGAAACTGCGGCCCGGCATGTCTGTATATCGACGATGGAACGCCCGCCTGATGGAGACCATCCATCAGGAGATCACTGACAGAAAGATCAGCCTGCCGGCCCGGGCCCAGGTTATAGTCAGGAAAGACCGGCCGATCAGAGCTCTTCTTACCTGCAGAGGTCTGTCAGTAACAGTGGAAGGACCCTGCCCGGGAGCTGCTGTCCACAGGGCTCTGTCCAGGGAGGACATAGAAAGACAGTTCAGGAAAACAGGCGGGACGCCTTTTGTGCTTAAAGAGTTCTCGCTGGACCTTGAGCCAGGCTGCTTTCTGCCCCTGTCCACCCTGAAAGGCATCCGCCAGGAGGCATATAGCAGACTGGAAGAGCGTCTGTCCACAGAGAAAGACCGTCTGGCAGACCGCATGGGTGCAGCAGAGCAGGAGAAAAGGATCAATTCCTCTTCCGGAGACAAAAGGACAGGGCATTCATCCCTGCAGGAAAGGACGGCTTTCGTCTATGACAGGGAGATCCTGGCCCGCTGCCTGGATTCTGATTATTATACGGCTATATGTCTTTCGGCAGATGCCTGGCCCGTGGAAGATCTTCCCGGACTTTGCCGGGATATTGAAAATAAAGGGAAGAGAGCCTGTCTGTCCCTGCCCCATATCATGAGACATGGCAGGGACCGGTGGAATGAACTCTGTGAGAAGATTCCCTGGCAGGCTGTCTACGTTCATAACATCAATGAGGCTTACTGGCTGGCCGGCCTGGCCGGCTATCAGGGAGAGCGGATCGGCAGCGCTTCATTTTACCAGTGGAACACCGGATCTCTGGAGACTGCCCGGTCATTGACCCGACTCGATGCCTTTCAGCTTCCGCTGGAATATGATGCTGCTGAGTGCCGGAAGCTTGTTGAAGCCATCCGGTCCCGGGGCTCCATGCCCGCGCCTGAGCTGCTGGTCTACGGACGTGTCCCTCTCATGGTCACTGCCCAGTGTCAGAAGAAGAATGCCGGCAGGTGTGACCAGGTTAACGGACTCACGGTACTTACAGACAGCAGAGGCAGGAAGCTTCCTGTCAGCAGCCATTGTGCCTGCTGTTACAATAAGATCTGGTCCCATGAGCCGGCGGACAGGACCGGCAGGGACTACGACAGCCTGCTGCCGTATGTGGACAGAACTGCCTTTGACTTTTTCCTGGCAGACCCCGGTCTGCCTGACCTGATCGCAGACCGCTGCAGACGCTGGCAGAAGAAGGAATATAGTTTATGCTGAATATTATCTCAATATGGTCCAACTACATATTCATGATCATGTGTGCAATCTATGCCATCTCCTGTTTTACAGTCTTTCTGCCGAGTTCGCCTGAAAGACAGGTAAAGAGGATGAACCGGCAGGAATTCTTCATGTTTGTGTTTCATTTTATCTGTTACGTGGTCCTGTTCTGCAAGACCCTGGATGTCAGGGTGATTGCCCTGTATTTCATGCAGGCTGTCTTTTTTAAGCTGCTGATCTTCATCTATGGGCATTTGTATGCTGATTCCTCCAGGATCATGATGAACCACACCTGCTTCCTGCTTCTGATCGGATTTGTCATGCTGACCAGGCTGTCATTCGACCAGGCTGTCAAGCAGTTTATGATCGTAGTCTGCTGCTCGCTGGGAGCCCTTGTCGTTCCCTTTATCGTAAAGAAGGCCTACTGGCTCAAGAGGCTGCGCTGGGTTTACGGGATAGGAGGACTCCTGCTCCTGTCAACTGTTTTCATCATCGGTACGACAAAGAACGGGTCCACCAACTGGATTTCCTACGGATCCTTTGCCCTGCAGCCTTCAGAGTTTGTCAAGATCGCCTTTGTGTTCTTTATTGCGGCCATGCTCGACAGCAAGGCGGATTTCAGGAGAGTCCTGATCACGACGGTTTTTGCCGCCTGCCATGTCATGGTCCTGATCCTGGAGAAGGACCTGGGAGGAGCTCTGCTCTATTTTGTGGTCTATGTCTTTATGTGCTATGCCGCCACAGGACGGCTCGTCTACCTGGTGGGAGGATTTGCCGGCGGTGCGGTGGCCGCCAGACTGGCTTACCATCTCTTTTCCCATGTGCGGGTCCGATTTGCGGCATGGAGGGATCCCTGGTCCATCATTGAAAGCAGGGGCTACCAGATCACCCAGTCCCTTTTTGCCATCGGCACCGGAGGCTGGTTCGGCATGGGGCTGACCCAGGGGCGTCCGGAGGATATCCCTGTGGTGTCAAGCGATTTTATATTTGCGGCAATTGCCGAAGAGCTTGGTGTTTTTTTCGCCATCTGTCTGATCATGATCTATCTGGGGGTATTTATCCATTTCCTGAAGATAGCCCTGGATGTGGAAGAGAGATTTTATAAGCTTGTGGCTTACGGATTCTCCATCTGCTTCATCTTACAGGTCTTTCTGACCATAGGAGGCGTGACCAAGTTTATTCCATCCACCGGGGTGACTCTTCCCCTGATCAGCTACGGGGGAAGTTCGGCAGCCAGCACTCTGATCATATTTGCCATCATGCAGGGCGTATTTATGATTGCCTATCAGGAGGATGAGGAAAATGAATAAGAACAGGGTTGAGAAGATGGAGAATATCTTTGTCCCCAAATCAGGGCAGCGCCTCAAGACCAACCGCTATATGCTCTTTACATGTATCTTTGTGCTTCTGCTCTTTGCAGGACTGATTGCTTATCTGACCTATTTTACGATCTATGAGGCCAGTGCGGTCATCACCAGCCCTTATAACAAGCGTACTGCCGCCCTCAAAGAGAGCGTCACCAGAGGCAGCATTGTGAGTGCCGACGGTGAGATTCTGGCAGAAACTAAAAAGGATGACGAGGGCAATGAATACCGATACTATCCCTATGAGCATGTCTTTGCCCATGTGGTTGGATATGACAGCCATGGGAAGGGAGGGCTGGAGTCAGCCTGCAACTATGAGATGATGACTTCCCACGAATCGCTGTCCGCCCAGTTTAAGCACGGTCTGACCGGGACCAAGAAATCCGGAGATACCATCTGTACGACCCTTGATACCCGCCTGCAGGAAAAAGCCAGCGACCTCCTTTCAGGCCACAGGGGAAGCATCATTGCCATCGAGCCTAAGACCGGAAAGGTCAGGGCTATGGTTTCCAGGCCTGATTTTGATCCCAACCTTCTGGACGAGGAATGGGAGGACATCAATTCCGAGGGCAGCAGTGTCCTTCTGAACCGGGCTGTCCAGGGGATGTATCCCCCCGGCTCCACCTACAAGCTGCTGACAGCTCTGGAATATATCGAGGAGAATCCGGGCACTTACAGTGATTTCACTTACAAATGCAAGGGTGAAACGATTGTAAACAGTGTCCGTATCAGATGCTATGGTGATGTGGAACATGGGAAAGAGAATCTCACCTCTGCCTTTGCCCATTCCTGCAATACAGCTTTTGTCACCATCGGCTGCGGCCTGAAGCTGAAACGTTTCATAGACCTCAATCAGAGATGTCTGTTTGATGATAAGATCCTTTTTGATCTCCCGGTCAAAAAGAGCCGTCTGGGTCTGGGACCCTCTTCAAAGGGGAGTGACATCCCTCAGGCAGTGATTGGTCAGGGGAACACCCTGATCACCCCTTTTCACAATGCCCTGATCATGTGTGCCATTGCCAATGACGGCATCCTGATGAAGCCGATACTGACAGACCATATCGAAAGTGTGGACGGCCATGTGGTCTCCACGACGGAGACAGAGAAGTACAAGAAGCTGTCTCATCCCTCCGATGCCATCATCCTGCAGAAGCTTCTCAGGGCTGTGGTCACCAAAGGCACAGGCCGTGCTCTGGACACAGAGGAATACACTGTGGCCGGAAAGACAGGGACCGCGGAAAACGGGAAAGAGGAAGATCATTCCTGGTTTGTGGGATATTCCAATGTGGACAATCCGGACCTTGTGGTCTGCGTCCTTGTCGAGAACGGAGGAGCCGGGAGCGAGGTGGCTGCTCCCATGGCCGCGGAGATCTTTGATGCCTACTATGAGAATGATCTGGACGAGAAGTATCTGAAGCCGGAGAATCAAGGAGAGAAATAAGGACGAATATGAATCCTTAGTCCCTTGCCTAATAGTTCCTTTTTTGCTATAATCTAAGCAAGTGTATACACACCAGTGTTGTTGGCATAGGAGGAATCAAGAGATATGGTAGAGGCAACAAGCTGTGGTGGTGTGGTAATATTTCGGGGGAAGATCCTTCTTTTGTATAAGAATTACAAGAACAGGTACGAAGGATGGGTACTTCCCAAAGGAACTGTAGAAGAGGGCGAGGAGTACAAAGAAACCGCCCTGCGGGAAGTCAGGGAGGAGACCGGCGCCAGAGCATCTATTATCAGATATGTTGGCAAGAGCCAGTACACCTTCAATACTGCCCATGATGTGGTTGTCAAGGATGTCCACTGGTACCTGATGATGGGAGAAAGCTATTATTCCAGGCCCCAGAGAGAGGAGTACTTTGTGGATTCCGGTTACTACAAGTATCATGAAGCATATCATCTGCTCCGCTTTCCCAACGAGAAACAGATTCTGGAAGATGCCTATCAGCAGTATCTGGATCTGAAGAAGGCAAACCTGTGGGGAAGTAAAAAGTATTATTGAGCATCACACGGTATACAAAAAAGAAAAGGCGTCGCAGCATCTGCGGCGTCTTTTACTCTATTAGGAAATGACGATTTCCTATAGAGTAAAATGCGCTGGGGGCAGCTGTGCAGCCTGCGGCGGCGTGCAAAGTCCTGTTTCGCTCATTCATCAAGATTGAGGGGTAGGGGAGCTGATGTCCGCTTGCGGACTTTATTTTAATATCAAAATTAATACAATTAAGTGATATTGTAATAAAACAGCAAAACTATTATTGCTTTTATTAGTAAAACATTATAAAATCAATAATACACACTTGAATTGATAGACATAAATGTATTCATCAGGAGGGATTAATCATGGACGATTCCAGATATGACGGGTTGAAGTTGGAGAATCAGGTGTGCTTCCCGCTTTATGCCTGTTCGAAAGAGATTGTTCGCAGATATAAGCCGTATCTCGATACACTTGACCTGACTTTCACTCAGTACCTTACCATGATTGTGTTGTGGGAAAAGAAAAAGCTTAATGTCAAGGAACTGGGAGAACAGCTCTACCTTGATTCAGGGACACTGACACCTGTTCTAAAAAAACTGGAGAACAAGGGGTATGTGGATCGAACTCGTTCTACAAAGGATGAGAGGAACCTGATCGTTTCTATCACCAGGAAGGGCGAAGACCTCAAGAATCAGGCTGTAGAAGTGCCATCCAGGATGGCAGATTGCATCAGGCTGTCTCCAGAGGATACCAACGACTTATACAGACTTCTCTATAAACTTCTGGATGTCCTTTAAGACTCTAATCATCCCATGGAACAAGAAGAATACCTTAACCTCCCCATTAAAGGGTATTTTCTTGATAAAAAGAGCCTGCAGCTGAAAGGATCAGATCATTTGCACAAAGCTGGTCTGATTTTTTAAGCCGCTGGCTCCTTTAGTTTATCTGTATACTTCTTTGACGAATCTCTCGAGTACTGGTATCGCTCTTTTCACCTTCTCAGTGTCAATACAGTAGGCCATGCGGAAGTAGCCCGGACAGCCGAAATTGTCAGCCGGCACAAGGATCAGATCGTATTCTTTTGCTTTCATGCAGAAGGCCCTGGCATCCTCCTCCAGTGCTTTGGGGAAGATGTAGAAAGTGCCTCCCGGTTTGACCACTTCAAAGCCCAGACGGGTCAGTGCCTCGTAAAGCAGGTTCATATTGGTCTCATAGACTGACAGGTCACTGGTCTGGTCAATCACCTCGGCCACTGCCAGCTGGACACTGGAGGATGGACAGTTGTGTCCGATGCCGCGGCTGATCTGGCCGCAGATCACAGCGAATATATCGGCATCGGTACAGCGCGGGTTTACAGCCACATATCCGATACGTTCTCCTGGCAGGCTCAGGCTCTTGGAGAAGGAATAGCAGGAAATACTGTTGTCATAGTATTTTGTGACA
>CADBNQ010000066.1 GCA_902796045.1 uncultured Lachnospiraceae bacterium
TCCCAATCGAGTTATGATGGTTCAGTTCCATCAGAGCTATTCTTACGAAGATTTCATTATGGGTTTCCGGCCTTCTGAAACAGGTTTCGATCTGAAAAAAGGAGTATTTTACAACTTCTGTAAAGAGGCGGAAATCGACAGTGACAACGACTATTTCTTTATCATTGATGAGATCAACCGCGGCAATCTGAGCAAGATTTTCGGCGAACTTTTCATGCTGATTGAGAATGATAAACGTGGAATCGAACTGCAGCTCCTCTATTCTGACGAGAAGTTCTCTGTTCCGAAAAATGTCTATATCATCGGTATGATGAATACCGCCGACCGCAGCCTGGCTATGCTCGACTATGCTCTTCGCAGACGGTTTGCTTTCTTCGATCTCCAGCCTGGATTTGAGACGGAAGGCTTCCTGAAGTACAAGGCAAAACTGAACAGCGATAAGTTTAACCGGCTGATCGGCTGTGTTGAAAACCTTAACACGACTATCGCTGCTGACGAGTCTCTCGGCGAAGGTTTCCGTATCGGCCACAGCTATTTCTGCAATTTGAAACAAGCCACAGATCAGGCTCTATCAAGAATCGTTGAGTTTGAACTGATCCCGCTCCTGAAAGAATATTGGTTTGATGAGCCCACCAAGGTCAAGGATTGGTCGAACCTGTTAAGGAGTTCTATCAAGTGATTCCTGTCCGTAACATTTACTATATGCTCTCCTACGCCTTCCAGGTGCTGAGCGAACAAGGCTACAGAAATATCGCGACGGAGCAGTTTGAAAACGTGGCGGAGCTTTGCGCTGCCATTATTTCAAAGGGTGTTTCGCTGCAGATCAAACGCGGCCTTGGACGGGAGTATATAGAAAATACGGAGCCACTCTCCTCTCTACGCGGAAGAATTGAAATATCGGAATCCATAAAGACGCAAAGCACAATAAAGCAGCAGTTGGTCTGTACTTATGATGAGTTTTCGGAGAACTCATATCTGAACCGAATTATCAAGACCACGATGGAACTGTTGCTACACGCGGATATCGCTAAAACCCGCAAAAAAGAACTGCGGAAGCTGCTGGTGTACTTCGGAAACATAGAACTTTTGGACGTTCATACCATCAACTGGAAAGTGCAGTTCAACCGCAATAATCAATCGTATCGGATGCTGATTGCCATCTGTTATTTGGTTGTAAAAGGACTGCTTCAGACCAATGCTGACGGTACAACGCGGATGATGGATTTCTCAGACGAGCATATGAACCGACTGTATGAGAAGTTCATTCTGGAGTATTACCGCAAGGAATTTCCTCAGTTATCAGTTAATGCTTCACAGATCCAGTGGGCATTGGATGACGGGATCAGCACGATGCTGCCGGTGATGCAGAGTGACATCACCCTTACCAAAGGGAATAACGTGCTGATCATTGATGCCAAGTATTATTCGCAGACGATGCAGACGCAATACGATGTTCACACACAGCGCTCCGGTAATTTGTACCAGATCTTTACTTACGTAAAGAATAAGGACGCTGAGTTCGGTGACAAACCTCATAAAGTTTCAGGAATGCTGCTATATGCGGCTACTGACGAGGCTGTTCAGCCGGATAATGTTTACCAGATGAGCGGCAATCAGATCAGTGTAAAAACCCTTGATCTGAACCGTGAATTCAAGGATATTGCCGCGCAACTGGATATTATTGTTAAAGAGCATTTTATGGTTTAATGTTATGAGTTTTTTGACTGAGCCCATCCCTGAGTATATGGACACGGAGGATCAGAAGCTTTCCCTCTTCCTCCGCCAGAAGGAGCTTCTTGACACCTTCCTCTCCCATCACGCGATCTCCCGGGCGCAGTATGACAAGAGCCTGGGCGACCTGATCGTGAAGATGGGGATTTCCCCGTCTGTACTGACAAAAGGTGATAATTCCACCCAACAATAATCTGCTAAATAAGTTGTTACCGAGGTAAATTGCGATGGAAGAAAAAAGAAGGCTTAACCCTTCGATTCTTATAGTGATAATCTTGCTTATTGCTTTTTTCATCTGGAATGAAAGAGAAAATGCCAAAACAATGGAAAAGGTTAAATCCGAAACCTACCAGAGTAATTATAATCTGCTTGTTTCTTCCATGCTTAGTGATGCCAGCCAGGCGGAGAGTATGGGCAATCTCATCATAGATGTCTGGCATAACGCAATCTGGGAAAAATCTGATGATGAAACAGATAAATACACCATGGTGAATGGTGAGTTTGTTTCTGACTTTAACGATGCCTTGCAGATTCTTTTCAACGATGAGGCTTTTGTGAAAAAAGTTTCCGAACTGTCTGTAAACCAGCAGCAGATCAAAGACGCAATGAAGAATACTATGCTCACTCCGCCGAAAGGCTACGAAAATGCCTTCAAGGCATTGGAAAATATGTATAATGTTTACATTGCATTTACTGACCACGTCTTGGATTGCAGAGGCAGCTTTAATTCATTCTCCGATGAGTTTTCTTCCTTGGACAAGAAACTCCTTGACGCGTATCATGGAGCAGAACTTTACGTTAAGTAGAAGGAGTCCCTTCTCATGTCCCTCCGCAAGCGTACCGCCCACTGGATACAAAAGACCCACCTCCTGCGTGCAGATGAGTATGAATGCTCCGCCTGCGCGAGGCGCTTTGACGCCCCCTATGAGGAATGCCCTCATTGCGGCCGCCACATGATCGGCTCCGATTACGACCCAAGCTGGGTGGACGAGGCCGAGTTTCTGGATATTTTCGACAAATGATGACCCGTATGCGCAGAATAAGGCGATCCCACTGCCATACGGACTAAGGAGGTTCCCATGTTCATTTTCTGGGGCGACGGCTCGCAGGCCGCAAAGGATCTGGTGGATGCCATCCGGGTCCGCAGTACCGAAAACTTCAA
>CADBNQ010000067.1 GCA_902796045.1 uncultured Lachnospiraceae bacterium
CACGGGCCTGGGCATGGCCATCACCAAGAACATCATTGAGCTGATGAACGGAACGATATCAGTTGAGAGTGAAAAACAAAAAGGGACGACCTTCACCGTCACGGTCACCCTGATTGACTGCGATCACAAAAACATTGGGGAAGAGGGAAATGTTCTGCATCCTCAGGATCTGTGCGTATTGGTGATTGATGATGATCCGATTGCCTGTGAACATGCCCAGCTTGTCCTTGGACAGGTGGGTGTGAATTGTGAAAAGGCCTTGTCCGGAGAGGAAGGCCTGGAGATGGCGAAAGTCCGCCAGGCCAGGCGGGAGCCCTATAATCTGATTTTGGTAGATTGGCGCATGCCTGACATGGACGGCGTGGAAACGACCAGACAGCTTCGGGCTGCCGTGGGTACCGAAATGCCGGTAGTCATTCTTACCTCATATAACTGGGACGAGATCGTGGATGAAGCGAAGGCGGCAGGTGTGGACACCTTTGTTGCAAAACCGCTCTTTGCCGGGACGGTACTTGATGAGTTCAGAGAGGTCTTCAAAAAGAAGAATGCGAAGCTTGTACGGGAAAGGACGGATCTCAAGTGCCGCAGAGTCCTTCTGGCGGAAGATGTCCAGGTAAACGCCGAGATTATGATCATGCTGCTCTCTAAGAGAGAGGTACAGGTGGATCATGCGGAAAATGGCCGTATTGCGGTAGAAAAGTTTGGGGAACACGAAGAGGGCTATTATGATGCAGTTCTGATGGATATGCGGATGCCGGAAATGGATGGACTGGAGGCGACCCGGAGAATCAGGGCTATGAACAGATCTGACGCAAAGAGTATCCCAATCATAGCGTTGACGGCTAATGCCTTTGATGAAGATGTTCAGCAGAGTATGCAGGCAGGTCTGAATGCACATCTGACCAAGCCGGTAGACCCGGCCGTATTGTTTGAAACATTAGAAGGGCTTTTGCAGCATTAGTCAAAGAGGCCACCCGGCACCGAGCGGTGTCAGGGTGGCGTCCCTGTTTCTCTCTTGATTTTAACCGGATCAGTAGGTATAATATTATAGTATGAGTATTTTCGGGGACGGATTCATCGGGAGGGCAGTAAACCATGATGTATGAACATATCGTCGCAAAACTGAGGGAAACTTATAAAGAGCTGGATGCTTCTTTTGTGGGGCGGCATTTCGCGATTCAGTTTAATATATGGGGAGAGGGCCACGGAGCCCTCTATATGGAGATAAAGAATGACCGGGTATTTATACAGCCTTACGAATATTTCGACAGGGATACTCTGATCACGACCGATGCAGAGACCTTGCTGGGAATCGCCGATGGGAAGATTGATCCGACGACCTACGGGGATCTGTACGTGGAGGGAGATTTCTATGCCCTGGAGATTCTGAGAGAGCTTACTTACATTCCTGTGGAAGAACCGGAAGAAGAGGAGGAAGAACCGGAGAAGCAGTCTATCATAGTGAGAGCTGAGGATGCTGTGGAGGCTGTGAAGGAGAAAGCTGAGGATGCTGTGGAGGTTGTAAAGGAGAAAGCTGAGGATGCTGTGGAGGTTATGAAGGAAAAAGCCGGGGAAGCAGCAGAGACTGTGAAGGAGAAAGCCGGGGAAGCAGCAGAAACTGTAAGAAAGAAGGCCGGAAAGACTGCGGACTCAGTCAAGAAAAAAGCTGGAAAGACAAAGACGGGCAGGAAAAAGAAATAGACCACCAGCAGTCACAATTTAACGATGAGAACGTTGGAGGAGGAGATTGTGAAAGGGCTTTTTATCATCAATCCTTCATCCGGAAGACAGAATTTTCAGGATAAGATCAAAGATATTGCCGGGAGACTGATTCTGGATCAGATATGTAACACCATAGATGTCTTTTTTACTGAAAAACAGGATGATGCTCTGGAAAAAGCGGAATCCTTGTCGGCGAATGAATACGATTTTGTCGTAGCGGTCGGCGGAGACGGAACTTTGAATGAGGTGGTCAACGGAATCGTCAGGGGCGGCAGCCATATACCGGTAGCGGTGATTTCCTGCGGAACGGTCAATGATTTTGCGACATACCTTAAACTCCCTCAGGAGCCTGAAGAGTTTTGTGAAATGATCCGGACCTTTAACCTGAAAGAGGTCGATGTGGGCGTGGCGAACAGCTGTTATTTTATTAATGTAGTGGCTGCCGGCATGTTCTCGGATGTGGGCTTTAAGGTAGCCAAGGATAAGAAAGCATCCATGGGGAAGTTTGCCTATTATCTGGAGGGGGCGGCAGACCTGCCGAAGCAGCTGACAAGTGCCTTCAGAATGCGTTTTACCACGAGTGATCAGGTTATTGAGGAGGAGGTCCTCCTTTTCATGGTGGCCAACTCACAGAGCGTGGGAGGTTTTCATGAGATTGCCCCGCTGGCCTCTACCTCCGACGGGATTTTTGACCTGATCATTGTCAAAAAGATGGATATTTTTCAGGTTGCCCCGCTGCTTTTGGGCATCCTGAACGGAGACCATGTCAACCACCCTGCTGTAGAGTATATTCAGACTGACCGGCTGCTGATCGAGAACCTGTCCGGGGAGGAGCTGAATATTGACTATGACGGAGAGCAGCTGATGAGCGGTTTTCCTTTGAATATAGAAATGATACACCAGGGAGTGACGATCGTGGTACCAACATACAAAGAAGAGGAGAAGACAGTAGCCAACTGGCAGCTGCCGGTATCATGACATAACAAAGGAGGAAAGTATGTTAGATCTTAAGTTTGTAAGGGAGAACCCGGATATTGTTAAGGAAAATATCCGCAAGAAATTTCAGGATACAAAGCTGCCGCTGGTAGATGAAGTCATTGATCTTGACGCACAGAGAAGGGCAGCCCAGCAGGAGGCCGACAATCTTCGAGCCAGCCGCAAAAAGATATCAAAACAGATCGGTGCTCTGATGGCGCAGGGAAAGAAAGAGGAAGCTGAGGAAGTGAAAGCCCAGGTTACCCGTAATGCCGAACGCCTGGCTGAACTGGAAGTTCTTGAAGGGGATCTGGCTGAGAAGGTAAAGAAGATCATGATGACGATTCCCAACATCATCGATCCCAGTGTACCGATTGGAAAAGACGACAGTGAGAATGTCGAGGTACAGAAGTACGGTGAGCCTATAGTACCGGACTTTGAGATTCCCTACCACACTGATATCATGGAGAAGCTCCACGGGATCGATCTTGAAAGCGCCAGAAGAGTTGCCGGAAATGGATTCTATTATCTCATGGGTGATATTGCCAGACTGCATTCGGCAGTGATCGCCTATGCCAGAGATTTTATGATCGACAGGGGATTTACCTACTGTGTGCCTCCGTTCATGATCCGCAGCAATGTCGTTACAGGCGTGATGAGTTTTGCCGAGATGGATGCCATGATGTATAAGATTGAGGGAGAAGACCTTTATCTGATAGGAACCAGTGAGCATTCCATGATCGGCAAGTTTATCGACAATGTCCTGCAGGAGGACAGCCTGCCGAGGACGCTGACATCCTATTCTCCCTGTTTCCGTAAGGAGAAAGGGGCCCATGGCATTGAGGAGAGCGGTGTATACCGAATCCATCAGTTTGAAAAGCAGGAGATGATTGTTGTCTGTAAGCCGGAAGACAGTCCTATGTGGTTTGATAAGCTGTGGCAGAATACGGTAGACCTCTTCCGCTCACTCGATATACCGGTGAGAACGTTAGAATGCTGCTCGGGTGACCTGGCAGACCTTAAGGTGAAATCGGTCGATGTGGAGGCCTGTTCCCCCAGACAGCAGAAGTATTTTGAGGTAGGCAGCTGTTCCAATCTTGGCGATGCCCAGGCAAGGCGGCTGAGGATCCGTGTCGTGGGAGAAGGGGGAAAATACTTTGCCCATACCCTGAATAACACGGTTGTTGCCCCGCCCCGCATGCTCATCGCTTTCCTTGAGAATAATCTCAATGAAGATGGCAGTGTCAATATTCCTGAAGTCCTCCGGCCCTACATGGGCGGGAAGGAGGTCATCAGACCTTAGGATCAGAATGATCTGAGCGATGCCTGTTCCCCTGGGAACGGGCTTTTGACCTTCGCCCAAAATCTTTAGGAGGCTTTCTCCGGTCTATGATATTCCTGATGATGACCATGATCACGAAGATCAGAACCGCAGCAAGAATTAAGCGGAGAAAAAAAAACAGGATTTTGCGGACAGATAGAGAAGAGGATTTATTTGGCGCGGTTTCCAGGCCGTCCTCATCGCCGGATACAGGCTTGCTGGCATCCTGGGCCGCTGCTGTGCCTTTGTAGGTAACCGGCGTCCTGCCGATGAGCTCCTTGCCGGATGAGATGGTGACGTAGCCCAGACGATGGTTCTTCTTACTCTCGTCAAGCTCGAAGGCAATCTTCAGTTTTGATGAGTCGAAGTCATCGGGTACAAGGATATAATAGTCTTTATTAAAGGAAGTCTTCATGGAAGAGATAGACTTCCTTTTTGTTTTGCCAATCCCTTTCGCGGAGGAAAGTAAAGATTTAAAATCAGCATCTGTCAGAGGTTTTATACCTTTCACCTTATCAAAGCCCCACTTAAAAAGGGCTGAAGTATCATAATAGCTGCTGTCAGCACCATAGTCCTTTAAAATTATACATAACAGCTGAGTGTCATCTTTTACGGCATAGGTAGCCAGAGTGTTTAAGGCTGCCTGAGTGAAGCCTGTTTTGGAACCTTTGGCATACTCATAATAGTATTCGCTGTTCTCTCTGAGAATCTTGGAGTGATTCCACAGTTCCAGCGTATTGTTGAGAGTGTCGCTCTGCTCAAGTGTGTAGGTGATGGTCTCCGCGGACTTTCTGAATGCATCGTATTTCATGGCCTGGCGAAGGATCAGGGCCATGTCATGGGCGGTGGTGTAATGATCCTCATCCGGAAGACCGTGGGGATTGGTAAAATGGGTCCCCGTACAGCCGAGTTCTTTTGCCCGCTGATTCATCTTATCTGCAAAAGCATCAACAGAGCCTGAGACATGCTCTGCCAGTGCGGCAGCGGCCTCGTTTGCAGACACAAGCATCATGGCATAGAGAGCATCTTCCACAGTCAGTTCAGCGCCGACATTGATACCGGCTGTGCTGCTTCCGGCCTCAATACCGTTTACTGCCTCATTGGAAAAGGTAACGATCTCATCCATATCACAGTTCTCAACCACCAGCAGGGCAGTCATCACCTTGGTGATACTTGCCGGGTATCTTTTGGTGTCAGCCTCTTTTTCATAGAGGACGGCTCCGCTTGTGGCGTCCATCAGTATGGCGGATTCCGCGGAGATATCAAGGGAATCGCTGTTCATCTTGCTGACATCATAATAGGAAGAATCATCTCCTATAGGATTATCAGGAGAGCTTTCATTTTCCGCAGTAATAATCTTCGGCTTTGATTCCTTCTCAGATCCGGACTCTTTCTTGTTATCCTCTGCAGACAGCTCCTCTGTAGTACCGCTTTCTGCAGGACTGCCGCTCTCGGCAAAAGAAGGGACAGAACTCAGGCACATAGACAACATGGCCACCAGACTCAGGGTCATCATAAAGGCAAAAAATCGTTTCATATATTGAATAATCTCCTTTTTTAAACTAATAGTACCATTTTATGCTAAAGAGGCTGAGAAGTCAACACTGATCATAGCGGATTCTGATTTGATACAAGCTGTTGAGATGTCTTGCAGTTTCCGGCCGAACCATGTATTATTACATTATGAATACAATACAGATAACAGGGGTTTAGGATGAGACTGCGGAATGTAAAAGGCTCAAGAGAAGAGATTGCAAGAAATGAGTATGTGGTAAAGGAAGCGGAAAATATCCGGGGAAACTGGAAGGACTATCTTGGGAATGATCATCAGATCCATATAGAGATTGGCATGGGAAAAGGCCAGTTTCTGATGGAAATGGCCGGGAAGTATCCGGAGATTAATTTCATAGGGATAGAGAAGTATTCCAGTGTGCTTGTCAGAGCTCTGGAGAAAATGGTTGAGAAACCCCTGGATAATGTACACTTTATCCGGATGGATGCCGAATATGTCCCGATGATATTTGAAAAGGGGGAGGTCGGCCGGATCTACCTGAATTTTTCCGATCCCTGGCCAAAGGACCGCCATGTTAAGAGGCGGCTTACATCGAGACAATTCCTTGAACGGTATGACAGGATCCTGCAGGAAAAGGGAGAGATCATCTTTAAGACTGACAACCGGGATCTGTTCGAGTTCTCTCTGAAAGAAGCAGAAGAAGCCGGGTGGTGTCTGGATCTGTGCACCTTTGATCTTCACCACAGCGAATACCTTGCAGGGAATGTGATGACCGAGTACGAGGAGAAGTTTGTCAAAAAAGGGAATCCCATATGTAAGATGGTTATCCATAAATAAAGTGGAGAAGATTAAGCTTAAGGAGAACTATGATGGAAAAGCTTAAGAAAATAAAAAACAGTATTGTCTTTAAAAGCCTGGCCGGCGTTATTATCCTCCTTATCATCTTTTCCATAGTGGTGAGCATCATTGGCTATGAGGGCGTTACGGCCGTTCTTCTGGAACAGTATGCAGATGGAGCCTTCCGTACTGCCCGTTCTGCGGCAGAGACAGTGAATCCTGACCATATTGACGATATGCTGGAAAGTGAAGGGCACTCTCTTGAATACCAGCGCTCCTATGAACAGATGCAGCATCTGTGCAATACCCAGGGCGTGACCTTTATTTACGTAATCATTCCAGATGTGACTGACTACGGCCATATCACTTTTCTCATATCGACCATCAATGAAAATGTCCACTATACCAAGTATCCTTTTGGCTATGTCCGGGAGACGACCAATGATGACTACAGGGAAAAATACCGCTTGCTCTATGAAGGGAAGTCAGACCAGGAGCTGGTGATCAGAGACCGGGGGTATATTGAGACGGATCCTCATATCACTGCCATGATTCCCCTGAAGGATTCGAACGGACAGACCCAGGGTATCCTGTGTGTACAGCGGCAGATGGATGGCCTGGTGACAGGCAGGCGTTCTTTTGTCATTAAGGTGTTCCTGGCCATGACCGTCCTTGTTATCGTGATTATCATCATCGAGGGACTTTTCCTCAGTAAAACGATCCTCTATCCATTGACAAAGATCAGCGAGGAGGCAGAGAGGTTTGCCAGGGAGAATGTGGCGGCCGAGACCAAGCTTAAAGAGTTTATCCGTACTGATGATGAGGTAGGGATCCTGGCCTCCTCCATAGACCAGATGGAGGAGCAGGTTCAGGAGTATATGGAAGACCTCACCCGCATCACGGCCGAAAAACAGAAGATCAGCACAGAGATGCAGCTGGCCAGCCGTATTCAGAACGGTATGCTGCCGGATTCTTCTCCTGCTTTCCCGGACCGACATGAATTTGATGTCTTCGGGGTCATGGATCCGGCAAGGGAAGTCGGGGGAGACTTTTTTGATTACTTCCTGATCGATGAGGACCATCTGTGCATCATGATTGCAGACGTGTCGGGCAAAGGGGTCCCCGCTGCTCTGTTTATGATGTCTTCCAAGATCATCCTGATCAATAATGCTCTGGCGGGCGGGTCGCCGGCAGAGACCCTGGAGCAGTCCAACGCTATGTTGTGCAGAAAAAATGTAGGCGACATGTTTGTGACTGTATGGGTTGGAGTCCTTGAGATCTCTACCGGCAGGCTGACAGCGGCCAGCGCAGGCCATGAGTATCCTGTGCTGAAGGAGGCCGGCGGGAAGTTTGAACTGGTGAAAGACCGGAGGGGCTTTGTGCTTGGCGGTATGGAAGGATCAAAATACAAAGAATATGAGATTTTACTCACGCCGGGGGCCAAGCTTTTTGTCTATACAGACGGTCTGCCGGAGGCAACGGATGCCAATAATCAAATGTTTGGAATTGATCGTATGATAGAGGCATTAAACACCACGCCTGAAGCACCCGTCATGGACGTCATGGAGAATGTCCTGATAGCTGTATCATCATTTGTAGGAGATGAGGAACAGTTTGATGACCTGACCATGGTCTGCCTTGAGTATCGTGGAAATAACCCGGAAAAATAATCGGAAACCGGCGCTATGAATTGACTAAAAAAACCAGCTATTGTAAAATAGTAATGAAATATAACTATATAAAAAAGATTTATGTAGGAGGAGAAATAACATGAAAAAAATAGCAGCAGCAATTGTTTTGTGTCTTGGAATAATGATGCTGGCAGCATGTGGAGCCGGTGAAGGGGCC
>CADBNQ010000068.1 GCA_902796045.1 uncultured Lachnospiraceae bacterium
CAGCGACTATCACGGAACAAATAAACTGGTCGAGCTCGGCAATACCCATTTCAGCAGTATTCAGACGATGCCGGACGGCATGAAACGTTTCCTGCAGGAAGTGCAAACATAGCCCGGCATTGGGTGGGGCGGAAACCGGCAGGGTTCTCAGTCAAATACGGTCTCCCAGTGCCTGGCATCTTTTGCTTTAAAGCACAGGGCAATCTGCTCCTGTGTATTTTTATCTGCCGTCAGTTCAGGCAATTCATCAAGACCAAAGTAACGACTGTCCACAGTCTCACTGTTGGCATGAAAGCAGCCTCCGACAATCCTGCACAGGACAAATGCCTTAATGACCTTGAAAGGGTGCAATTTCAGATTATTCTTATCCAGATCAAACAAAGCGATCAGGCGATCTGCCTGCACGACCAGTCCTGCCTCTTCCCAGGCTTCCTTCACAGTGTTTTCCATAATCGACTTATCAGGATCGACCCAGCCGCCCGGCATGGACCATGCCCCGCTCTTCTCCTTAACCAGGAGGATCTTGTCCTCCTTAAAGATTGCTGCCCTGGTATCAAGCTTGGGGGTCTGATAGCCCACATCACTGCAGAACATATCCTTTACTTTGTCCTCCGGAATCTCAGTTTTATAGCTGATCATCTCGGCTGCGATCCGGCGGATCCGCTCATACCGTTCCTGATCAAATACCCCCGAACTATAATACAATCCTGTCTGGGCAATCCCCTGAAGCTCCAACGCCCATTGCAGCCACTTTTCGTTCTGAATCATCTGTATCTCCTGCGCTCTGATATGCTGATCGATATGTTGCTTATTATTTATTCTACAGGGATTCCACCGTGATTATTCCAATATGCTTCAAATGCATCCCAGTCAGTCTCAAGGCAGGTATCCGCATTGTCCAGATAGACACCGTCGAAACCTTGCTCCAGGATTCTGTCGATGGAGGAGGTCTTATCCCCTGTTACACTGTGCGCGTATTTTCCATTGCCTTGGATGATTATATTGCGCCAGTCCTCATGCCACCACTCCACATTGGCTTCCTCAGGATATGCATCACCATAGCCGAATGCCAGCCAGACTGGTAATGGACGCCTGTCATCATTCTCCTTTGAGACAGCGGTTGCCTGAAAAGGTATGTAAGTACTGTTTCCAAATCTCTCCAAAACCTTTCCGCACTTCATACTGTAAAAAGACTCCTTATTCTGGGGATCGATCCAGATCCAGTCATCCTGACAGTACCATCGGTTCTGCTCTGCTGTTCCTATGGACAGATAGGAGATGACCTGCCGGCGTCCACCATCTGGTTTAGTCTTAAGGCTTTCCACCTCTTCTCTTGTCAGAGGAGTCTGATCTTTGGGGCGTGCCCGGTGGTTGTAGAAAGAATCGATTATGATAACATCATAGTCTGACTTCCTCAGGGCATCAAGCCAGGCTTCTCTTCCGTCTTTCTCGTCCAGGCCTTCTGCCCGCCACCACCAGTCCCACTGGTTCCCGTATTCCTTAACTGCTTCTGCGATCGTCTCATCTTCCGGATCCTCCCCGACAGGTTTATAGGGGCCGTTTTTTTGGGGAACCAGAAGTCCGCAGGCGTAGGATTCCGTAATCCTGGTGCGGTCACCATCGCCTTTTTCAAATTCTTTCTCCTCTTTATCCCAGTCCTGCCAGTTATCATAGGGGCGGCTGTTGATGTTGTAAAGATAGTTTCCGGCATCCTCCAGCTTCATAACGCTGCGGCTCCCATCCATACGGTCTTCAATCCCAAGTACTTTTGGATCTTCGACCCAGAAATAGTCGCTATTGTCCGCCCAGCGTTTACCTGCCAGCAGTTCACCGGCCAGTTCGCCTCCCAGTTTCGGGAAAGGAATGATCCCCCATGCCCTGGCACGGGCCAGATAATTCTTCAGATCTTTTTTGCTCCTGACTGCTGTCGTATCGGTTACGAATTTCCCTCTTTTTGCCTGATCGACATACATTCTCTGAAACAGGTCGGGCCGGAGAGAATCTCCCGTCCCGACGATGCCCTCAACGCCATATCCGTCAACAAGATCCTTGATGGAATCCTGTTCCCCTTTTTCCATCCTCCCGTCATTATAAGCCAGAAAAACCGCATTCTGGGCGATGACTTTGAAATCAGGATTACGGGTTTTGGCATGAAGAGACAATTCCATAATAAAGGCCTGCATCTTGTGGATACGGCCGACCTCCCCTGAGGCATCGGAATATAGCAGCTGGATCTCTTTATTCAGAGCCTTCACATAATCCTCATCCAGAAGCGGGTTCTTTTTTACCGCCTCATCAGGCTCTGCCGTCTTGATAAATTCCATCCAGCCATCACCTGTTTTCAGATTAAGCGTCTCTCCCTCTATCTTGTATTCATAAGAATCTTCTGTGTTATCCACTGTGATCTGCCAGCTTCCCCAAAGGACAGGGCTTTTCTCCTTCATGCCTTTTAAGGTGAGAAAGCCTGTATGATCATCCTTTAATACAATAGTATCCTTCTCCTTTCCATCCTCATGGGTGTAGGTACCCGGCACATAGGAGAATTCTTCCTGTGGCTCATAATGATAGAAGGATAAGCTGTCAAGGATGCCCCATAAGGTATCGTCCATCTTTCCTTCCAGGATGTTTTCATCGGTAAAACCCTCGACCATTTCCTTCAGGATCACTCCGCCATTATATTCGGCAGACTGATATTGAACCGTTACATCCCTCTCATCATCAGAGTATTCGGCCGTGGCCAGATATGCCCACTTATCTTCATAGATAAATCCTTCTTCCCGGACAATCTCTTCCGGATCCAGGTCCCATCGATCTGACAGTCTCTCCAGTTCTTCCGAAAGAACCTCCTGCGGCTGTCTGTCAGTGACAGTGCGGATCCTCACATAATTCTTCCCGACCGCCTCACCGGTATACAGGAACTGCACATCATCCTTATTTTTTTCTTCCACCTTGATCTTCTCTGGTTCATAACGAACAGACCAGCCATTCCCGCTCTCATAGATTCCTTCAGCAAGGACACTTCCGGCATCCTCTTTCTTTGATGATTTCCCCTGACTTCCGATACCTGCCGGTGCCGTACATCCGGTGACCAGGCAGAGCAGCAGGGCTGCGCACAGAATCCTCCTCCTTTTCACGGATAAAAGGTCAGCAGTGATCATAGGAATAATACTCTTATATAATCTCAACATTTTCATCCTCTTCCTCTCCATGAGTATAATATTTAATTATATACTATCGTTACTGCTGGCACAAGCTGATTTTGATGTTGACGGTACCCGGCTTCATGTGACATATCTGTGACAATATTCTTGCTATAATCATCTCAACAAAGAAAAAACCAGGGTACTAATATCAAATAGGAATGCAATAACAAGGAGGTAGAAATATGAGAACAAAGAAAGCTTTATTAGGCATTATGATGACAATCGCAGTAACAGCTGCCGCAGTTGGCTGCGGGACAGCTCCCGCTCCGGCTCAGAGTGAAAAAACGACTGCAGCCGGAACAGAAACCGCATCCCAGGATGCCATGACAGCTTCACAGGAGGCAGGCAGCGACTGGTACCAGGCTTATCTCACTGATCCGGGCACGAAAGAAAAATACTCCCATTATAAGCTTGTAGATATCGATAATGACGGGGTACCGGAGCTTTTCCTTTCTACAAGAGACGAATCCTTCATCACCAGCGATGATGAAGCATGCCTGATTGTATTAAAGGATGGGAAACCGGAGGCTGTATCAACAATCGGCAGGCAGGCAGGGGACATCTATTACGTGAACCAGTCAGCCGGGACCCTGACCCACTTCAGCCGGCTTTCCGGAGAGGAACATATCGAGGTCTTCAAACTGGAAAACGGAGCCCTCACATTAGAAGGCACAGCAGATTATTACGCACAGAACCATGGCAAGAACGAAAGCAATGAACCTCTTTATCTCCTGAATGACAAAGAAGTCACCGAGGAAGAGTACAATGCCTACTATGAACCCAACACACAGGAAAGCAACGCCGTCACCTATGACGCCATCCAGTAAATCCTGAGCAGGGCTTTCCGGCGCAGGCAGCAGCCTCATAACTGAATCATCAAATCGGCACCGCCTCGGCGGTGCTTTCTTTATGCAGCCCCGGCAGCGTTTTTTTTAATTTCATGTTTTCCTTATAAGGGTTTTTCATGTATAATAGGGTTACACTGCGAAAACCTCGTATAATAAAGGAGTCTACCATGAACAGACTATACTTGCATCTTGGCACACCCAAGACGGGAACAACTGCTATTCAGTTTTTTATGCATAATAACAAAGATCTGCTCCTCAAACTGGGGTATGACTATCCGGACACCGTGGCAGATTTCCCGGACGACATGGGTTATTCAAAGGACCAAAATAACGAGTCGGCTTATGCCAACGGTAATTTTATTCTTGATGCCCTGGCGCTGACGGCTTACCGTCAGGGACCGGAGGCTTTTGAGAGCTTCCTTCAATATGTCTTTCCGGATATTGCTGAGCTCTACAGGAAAGTGATCAAAGACAATACAACGGACTTTGATATTTTCATACAGTACCTCAAAGACAAATTGGAGAAGAACAACGTGATTATCTCTTCTGAAAATCTCTGGCCCTTTCACTATGATTTCCTGAAACAATTCATACAGGAATTGGGGGACCGGCTGGAGCTGATCGTCTATTTAAGAAGACAGGATCAGTATGTGGAATCCATGTGGAACGAAGTCATCAAGCTCAGTATATCTACGGATACCGTTGAAGAGTATTATGATTTCCTGCTTTTCGAAGAACATGATAATCATGGTCTCCGCTATATGAGACGTCTTAAAAAGCTGTGCCAGATCGTCGGCAAAGAGCACCTGCACATCAGGCTCTATGAGAGCAATGCCCTGAAGCGGAGCGGAGGCATCCATCAGGACTTTTTACGAGCTGTGGGAATCAATCCCTCAGAGAATGAATGGACCATGCTGCAGAGGGATGTAAATGAGCGGATCAGCGGGCCTGCCATCAATATCAAGCGGGTATTCAACGAATATCTGCAGCAGAGAATTGCAAGCGGAGTGGACACTCCTGACCAGACCCAGGATCACATCAACAAATACAATGGCATCTTCTACCGGCTAAGTTCCGCCTATACCAGAAAACAGCCTGAAAAGGATTCCTATTTTTCAAGCAGCGAGAGGATACGTATGGAGAAGCTGTTCGCCAGGGACAACGCCTATATCGCAGAGAAGCTGTTAGGAAGGGCTCCGGGCGTCCCCCTGTTTGAAGATAACGACTGGACTGTCGGGCAGAATGTCAAACCGCTTTCCGCAAATGAAGAGACTCTGCTCCGCATGTTCTTTGAAGTCTGTTATAATGAAGATATCTGGAAACAAAAGTCATAGCAATCGTCAATCGACTGATCTTAAGAGGTATAAACAGAATGTGGAATAAAGAACTGAATTATGCAAAGGACCTGGCTGTCAGGGCAGGGGCTGAGATCATGGCGATCTATGAAAAAGACTTTTCAGATACTATTGAATATAAAGGCGACCAGTCTCCTCTGACACAGGCTGATAAAGCCTCCAATGCGCTGATTGTCAGGGCGCTGAGAGAAGCATTTCCTACTTACGCGATATTGTCTGAGGAAGAAAAGGATAACAAAGAAAGACTTAAGAATCCTCTTTGCTTTCTTGTGGATCCGCTGGATGGCACAAAAGAGTTTATCAAAAGAAACGGTCAGTTTACCGTAAACATCGCGCTGGCTGACCACCACAGAGTCGTGATGGGTGTAATCTATGTGCCGGTCACGGGGGACCTTTACTATGCATCGGAGGGTGACGGGGCTTTCCTGCAAAGAGCGGACGGCAGACTCGAAAGGCTGCACGTATCTGATACCACAGATCCCGGGCATCTCAGAGCCGTTGTCAGCATCTCTCATCCCTGTTCGGAGATGGAGGAGATGATAGAGAAACATCAGATACAGCACCTGGTAAGGATGGGCAGTTCTCTGAAAGGCTGTCTTGTAGCAAAAGGGGATGCCGATATCTATTTCCGCCATAACCCGACAATGGAATGGGATACAGCTGCCATGCAGTGCATTGTAGAGGAAGCTGGCGGCATCTTCAGACAGATGGATGACAGTCAGATGACCTATAACCGTGATGACTCTTTAAACGCAAAAGGATTCTATGCAATCAATGTCCCGGCAAACCGTCTATATTAAATCATGAGGAAACTGACTATGCATACATCATATGAGAATAATAGAATCATTATATATCTGGAGGGAAATCTCGACTCGAATAATGCCGGGGAGATCAGTGATGCCCTTGACAGGATCATCAAAGAGAATCCGGAGTATGATCCGGTGATTGATGCCGGAGAATTACAATATATCTCCAGTTCAGGTCTGCGGGTCCTCCTCAGGATTGCCAAAAGCCAAAGCAGGCCTCTGGTGGTTCGCAGCGTCACCCCTGAAATCTATGAGATTCTGGAGGTGACCGGCTTTACCGAGATTCTCGAAGTCCACAGAAAGCTCCGTGAAATATCCCTGGACGGCTGTGCGATCATTGGTCAGGGTGCCCAAGGGACTGTATACCGTCTGGATGCGGATACTGTCGTGAAGGTCTACGACCATCCCGACAGCCTTCCGCTCATAGAGAATGAGCGGGAACTGTCCAGAAAAGCATTTTTAAGCGGCATTCCGACAGCGATCTCCTATGATATTGTAAAGGTTGGCGATCAGTACGGTGCCGTCTATGAGATGCTCAGGGCCACTACCTACAGTGATCTGCTCAAAGAACATCCTGAACAGAAAGAGGACATCGTCCGGAAGTATGCGTATTTCATACGGGATTTTCACAAAACAGAGCTGAAACAAGGCCAGCTGCCGGAGGCAAAAGCTGTCTTTCTAAAGTACCTTGACCAGCTTCGTCATCTTCTTGAAGAGGACCTGTACAGCAGGCTTTATGACCTCTTTGAGGCAATGCCGGAGAACTATCACGCCATACACGGTGATATTCAGATGAAAAATATCATGCTCAGCGGAGAAGAGTCTCTCCTGATCGATATGGAAACCCTGAGTGTGGGAGATCCTGTTTTTGACCTGATGAGCCTGTATATAACCTACGTTCTTTTCAATGAAGATGATCCGGATGATACCCGGACATTTCTTGGAATGACAGACGAAATGAGCAGATTCGTCTGGGAGAAGACCCTGGAATACTATTTTGATGACCGGGACAAAAGAACATCTGCAGAGGCCGAAAAAAAGATCCGTGTTGCAGCCTGCATACGCTTTCTCTTCCAGACAGTCATCCTGGAACTGGGCAAGCCGGAGTTCCGGCAGGTACGTATCCATCGCGCTCTGACATATCTTGCTGACCTGGTGGGACAGGTCGATTCACTTGCAATTGGTTGATACTATCTGAACAGATGACAACGGGGGAAGAACTATGCATGATTATCTGCTTGAAACAAGACTGAAAGAGGAAGAACCTGATCTGCATACACGGGTGAAAAACAGCTCCTTTGTGCTTCAGGAAATGCTTGACTCCTTTACCACGTGGTTTCCTGATTTCACTGACCATTCCATACTCCACAGCATGGATGTACTGGAATACTGTAATTGGCTGCTGGGAGACCAGGTACTGAAACTGACCATAGGGGAATGCTATGTTCTGATCATGTCCTGCTACCTGCATGATGTCGGAATGGGAGTCAGCCGGGATAATTTTGCTGCCTTCACCAGGAAGATTGGTATGGAGGATTACATGCGCAGGCATCCCGATGTACCAGAGGCCGAGATTATCCGGCAGTTTCATCAGGAGTTCAGCGGTCTCTTTATCCGGAAATATGCGGATCTGTTCGATTTCCCCTCTGAAGAATTACTGTTTGCCACCATACAGGTGTCCAGAGGCCATCGGAAGACAGACCTCTATGATGAGAAAGAGTATCCTGTTCTTAAGACACCGTATGGTATTATCCGCACGGCATTTCTCTCTGCCGTCCTGCGTCTGGCAGATGAAATAGATGTAGCTGCCGACCGGAACCCGGAGCTTCTCTTCGACACATCCAAACTGACGAAGCAGAAGGATATCGATGCCTTTGGAGTCCATGAATCCATCAGGACCGTAGAACTGACCGGGGAGAACATCATCCTTCATACAAAGCCAAAAGAACCGAGATTTGTATCACTGGTGGAGGATCTGTCAGAAAAGATCCAGGAAACCCTGGATTACTG
>CADBNQ010000069.1 GCA_902796045.1 uncultured Lachnospiraceae bacterium
CCATACTGTATCCCTATCGATTGGAACCGGGAGGCATATTGCTTTGTCCTTTGTCTCAAAGAGAACTATTTCATTTCTGCTTTCCATTTTCCTTTCACCTCTGAGTTAGGTATCAATAGCAGTATTCTTTCGTTTTTTGTGATCAACACCATTAACAATCCTATGATAATCCTCCATCTCGACATCAAGGGTTATTGTTCTCTCCCGGGTGTTGCTCATCCGCTGCAGGAGGCTCACGACTTCGACGTGGCAGCTGTGCCCGAACTGATCTACCACAGCCACCTTTTTTATCTCGTAGTTCTCAGCGCAGAGAATCCTGCAGTCTCTTGCCAGAGTACCGGGATCACAGCTGACATAGATGATCCTGTCCGGGGCCATGGCAAGCATGGTGGAAAGGAGGGTTTGATCGCATCCTTTTCTCGGCGGATCAACCACAATCACCTCAGGGTGTTTCTTATCATGGAAATCATCCGGATCAGCCGCCTCACATTCTCTGTATACCACATCCTCGGCCCTGCCGACATAAAATGTCACATTCTCTATATGGTTCAGGCGGGCATTGCGTCTGGCATCTTCGACTGCCTCCGGAACAACTTCTACTCCGTAGACCTGCCTGGCTTTCTGAGCCAGAAACAATGAGATAGTCCCGATTCCGCAGTAGAGATCCCAGACTGTCTCCCTGCCGGAGAGGGCAGCATACTCCAATGCCTTTCCATATAGTACTCTGGTCTGCATGGGATTGACCTGGAAAAAGGACAGGGGGCCGATCTGGTATCTGATGTCCCCGATCTTGTCCTCAATATAATCCTTTCCCCAGACAGTCTTACACTCCGAACCCAGAATCCTGTTTGTTTTATCCTTGTTGGTATTGACTACAATGCTGGTCATCCCGCTTATTTGGGCCAGCTTATCGATCAGATAGTTCAGATTGACCAGCTGTCCTGCATGGCCGTTTACAACCAGGCATACCATGATCTGTCCGGTGACAAAGCCCACTCTCGTAAGAACGTGCCGTACCAGTCCCTGATGTCTTTTCTCATCGTAAGCCGCCACCCTGTTTTCTTTCATGTATTGCAGGATCGTCTCCAGGATCTCCTGGTTGACCTCTGCCTGAATCAGGCAGGCAGTGTTGGGAATGATGGTGTGCGTCCGTCCGGCATAGAACCCTGCTACCGGATTCCCAGTGCGGTCAGTGCCTATGGGGAACTGAGCCTTATTGCGGAAATGCCAGGGATGGTCCATGCCGTATACGGGCTCCATCAGCTTCTCTATCTCAGCAAAGCCGCCAATCCGCTTCATGCAGCTGGCAACCTGCTTCCACTTAAACTCCAGCTGTTTTTCATAGGACAGCTGCTGGATCTTACAGCCTCCGCACTGCCTGGCAACAGGGCAGGCCGGTTCTACCCGGTCCGGCGAGGGCTTAAGAATCTCAATCAGTCTGGCATAGCCGTAGTTTTTCTTCAGTTTTGTAATGGAGACCCTGACCTTGTCGCCGATCACAGTGTCTTTAACAAAGAAGGGAAAGCCCTGGTATTTGCCGAGGCCCTCCCCTTCCCTTGTAAAGTCTTCGATTGTCAGGACGATCTCCTGATTCTTTAATAATGTCATTTCATTCACTTTATCAAATACCGCCTGTCTTGCGGAACAGTTCATCTGGTTGAATAGCCTCCTGTGGCGCGGATGTTGCTCTCAAACAGCTTGTTATACCCCCGCCACTCGCCGGTCTGCCGATTATCCTCCGCCAGAGCCTCGATGAAGGTCTCCAGCTTGGCGTCTGTATTATCTGCGAAATTCAGAGCCAGCGCTTCAATCAGGGCAGGCCTTTTGGGGGACCCGAATTCCAGTTCCCCGTGGTGGGCGAGGATACAGTGCTTTAGTTCATTGCCAAGCTGGACAGGAAAATTCGGAATCTTCTGGATCTTCTCCTCTACCATCATCGTTCCCTTGACGATATGGCCGATGAGCTGTCCCTCATCCGTATAGTCATTCTCAGGAAAATCTGAAATCTCTGAAATCTTGCCGATGTCATGACAAAGCGCTGCTGTGATCAGAAGATCTCTGTTCAGGATCGGGTATTGGGTACAGTAAAAGTCACACAGCTTCACGACACCTAAAGTGTGCTCCAGCAGGCCTCCCCAGAAGCCATGATGCACACGCTTGGCAGCGGAGTGTTCCCTGAAGGCTTTGGCAAAAGCTTTATCACCGAAAAAAGCGACCAGAAGCTGCCTGAGATATATATTGCGGATATGGTTCACATAACCGGTCAGCTCCCTGAACATGGCATCGATATCCTTAGCAGTGACGGGAATATAATCCTGTGGAGCATACTCACCTTCTGCCGCTTTACGCAGCCGTCGTACATTCAGCTGCAGGCTGCCCTGAAAGCTGGTGACATTCCCCTCAACACGGACATAATCCATCTGTTCAAAATTCTCAATGCCACGGCCGAGATCCCAGATCTTGGTATCGATGTTTCCTGTCTTATCCTGTAAAATCAGAGAGTAGTATGTCTTTCCTGCCTTGGTCTTAGATATAATCTTAGATTTACAAAGATAGATATCAGAGACGTTATCTCCCTCTCTGAGTTCATTGATATAACGCATATGCATTCCCTTTCTGAATCAGGAACGTTCCGGCGTCCCTGGCGTATGATAATTATACTCTAAAACATAGAGGTTGACAATTATTTTTTCTCATCACAGAGAGTGCAAAAGGATCCCGGTCTATTTGACAAAAGTAAGGTTTCATGTAAGAATGAGAATATCTATTATGCAGGAGGGCTGCCATTATGATCAGGAAAGGACTTGTCGTCCATGGCCGTGTCCAGGGGGTAGGATTTCGATTTGTTGCCTCCTCTGTCGCAAGGGCCTGCCATGTGACCGGATTTGTGAGAAATGAGTATGACGGCACGGTAACCATTGAAGTGCAGGGTGCCGAGCACAGGGTGAATGATTTTATTGACCAGATTCGGGAAGGAAATCGTTTTGTGCGGATAGATTATATCGATCTGTCTGATCTGCCCCTGGTCCCTGCTGACAAAGAAACCCAGTTCCGGGTCAGCTTTTAAGGAAGACTATGAATAATAAGGTACTGAAAACACTAGAATATGACAAGATTATCGAGAAACTGGCAGCATATGCTTCCTCTCCCATGGGCAAGAAATGCTGCAGGGAGCTTCTTCCATCCTCCGACCTGGGGGAGATCCTCTCACGCCAGGAAAAGACCAGAGATGCTCTGAGCAGAGTCTACAAAAGCGGCACACTTTCTTTTCATGGTTTGTCTGACATCCGGCCTTTTCTGCGCCTGCTGGAGATTGAGTCCACGCTGAGTGCAGGGGAGCTGCTTGAGATTGCCCATCTTCTCGACCTGACTGCCCAGGTAAAGGAGTATGGACTGACAGATGCGGAAGACATGGCCTCCGACAGCCTTTTTACTTATTTTGATCTGCTGGAACCGCTGGAATTCCTGAACAGAAGGATCAGAACCTGTATTCTGTCTGCAGATGAGATCAGTGATGAGGCCTCACATGCTCTAAAGGACATCCGACGGGAAATCAGGCAGGCCAATGCAGCCATCCACAACAAGCTGACCTCTATCATCAATTCGCAGAGCAACAGGACCATACTCCAGGACGCCCTGATCACAGTGCGCAACGGACGCTACTGTGTGCCGGTAAAAGCAGAGTACAAAAACACTTTCCCCGGCATGATCCACGACCAGTCGGCCTCCGGGGCCACCCTCTTCATTGAACCTATGTCCGTGGTCCAGCTGAACAATAAGATCAAGGAACTTGATATGAAGGAGCAGGCGGAGATCGAGAGGATCCTGCAGACTCTTTCTGCCCAGGCGGCATCCTGTGCCAGAGACCTGGAGGAAGACCAGAAGCTGCTGACCGAACTGGATTTTATTTTTGCAAGGGCCAAATATGCCAGAGATTATATGGGCACGGAACCCATCTTCAATACAGAAGGTATTGTCGATATCAAAAGGGCCAGGCATCCCCTGCTTGACCCTGAGACCGTCGTCCCCATCCATATTTATATCGGGGAAGATTTTGACATGCTCCTTCTCACCGGTCCCAATACCGGAGGCAAAACAGTCACACTAAAGACAGTCGGACTGTTTGCCCTGATGGGACAGGCGGGACTCCATATTCCTGCTTCCCCCGATTCCAGGCTGGCAGTCTTTTCAGAAGTATTTGCGGATATCGGCGATGAACAGAGTATTGAGATGAATCTGAGTACTTTTTCTTCCCATATGACCAACATTGTGTCTATTCTCCGGGATGCAAAACCGGACTCCCTGGTTCTGCTGGATGAGCTCTGCAGCGGGACTGATCCCACTGAGGGAGCAGCCCTGGCTATCTCCATCCTCTCAGACCTGCATACTGGACACATCCGCACGATTGCTACCACCCACTATGCAGAGCTGAAGGTGTTTGCCATGGACACACCCGGGATAGAAAACGGCTGCTGTGAGTTCGACCTTGAAACCTTAAGTCCCACCTACAGGCTGCTGATCGGCATCCCGGGCAAGAGTAATGCTTTCGCCATCTCAAAACGGATTGGGCTTCCTGATTATATTATCGATCAGGCCAGGTCTCAGATCGATGTCTCGGCGATCAATTATGAGAATATGCTCTCTGAGCTGGAAAAGGATAAGGCAGAGATTGAAAAAGAGCAGCTTGAACTTGCCCGGACCCGGCAGGAGATTGAAGATCTTAAGGGAGAGCTGACCGACAGGCAGGATGATATCAGGGAGAAAAGAGAAAAGATGCTGCGGGAAGCCAGAGAGGAAGCACACCGCATCCTGTCCGAGGCAAAAGAGGTGGCTGATGAATCCATCCGCAAGTATCATGCCTGGGCCAGACATCCCGGCCAGGATAACACCAAAAAAATGGAGGCCAGAAGAAGTGATCTGAGAGGCCGCATGACCAGTCTGGAGAAAAAACTGGCATACAGTCCCCGCCAGGCGGCACAGCCCCTTGAGCCAGGTGATTTTAAAGTAGGAGACGAGGTCTTTGTCACAACTTTGAATCTGAAGGGTACAGTAGAAACTGCTGCCAACAGAAACGGCGACCTGCAGGTTCGGATGGGCTTCTTAAGCTCCACTGTAAATTATAAGAATCTGGAACTGATCAGGGAGAAGGGAAAAGAGACCGGGAACGGCCAGGGAAAGGATGCCGGGACAAAAGACCGCTACAGCATCAATAAAGCTGCCACCATCAACCCGGAGATCAATCTTCTGGGCTGCACGGTGGATGAGGCTGTCGCGCGGCTTGAAAAGTACCTTGACGACGCCATTATTGCCGGCCTTTCATCAGTGAGAGTCGTACATGGAAAAGGTACCGGGGCACTGAGGAAGGGAATCCATGAGTACCTGCGGCACCTGAAATTTGTCAAATCGTATCAACTGGCTGAATTCGGCGAGGGCGACAACGGTGTGACTGTTGTCACCTTCAGGTAACTACCATTCATATCTGTGCAGCTGCCCCTGTCTGTTAAGCCCTTCAAAGCCCTGCTGGCGGAGAGCTTCGTAAACGATGACTGCCACAGAATTGCCGAGATTCAATGACCTGATCTGGTCAAGCATGGGAATACGTACGGCTGTATCCCTGTACCGAAGCAGTAGTTCTTCAGGGATACCCGCACTTTCCTTGCCGAACATGATGTAGCATCCGTCTTCATAAGAGACATCCGTATAGGTCTGTCTGGATTTGGTGGTCGCCATGTATATCTTTGCACCGGGATTCTTACTCAGAAAATCATCAAAATCCGCATATCTCCGGACATCGAGCTTATCCCAGTAATCCAGACCGGCTCTTTTGAGCATCTTGTCGTTGATGCGGAATCCCAGGGGCTCGATTAGATGGAGTACGCTCCCCGTCGCCACACAGGTTCTCCCGATGTTGCCGGTGTTGGCCGGCATCTCCGGCTCCAGCAACACAATCTTCACCATCAGAACAAGTCTCCCGCCGGACGTTGTCCGCGCAGTCTGCTTACAAATCTCTCCAGCCGTCCTAAAGCAACCTTCAGCTCGTCAATAGAATAAGCATAGGAAATCCGCAGAAAGCCTTCTCCACAGTCCCCAAAAGCTGTTCCCGGCACGACAGCCACTTCCTCCTCCTGGAGAAATCTGGTGGCAAATTCTTCAGAGGTCAGACCAAACTCCTTGATGCAGGGAAACATATAGAAGGCCCCCCTGGGTTCAAAACAGGACAGACCCATCTTTTTAAAACGATGGAGCAGGTAGCGGCGGCGCTGGTTATATGATTCCCGCATCATATCTACATCTTCCTGCCCGTTGGCCAGAGCTTCCACAGCTGCGTACTGACTGGTGGTGGGAGCTGCCATGATGGCAAACTGGTGGATCTTGATCATCTGCTCCATGATCAAAGCCGGTCCGGCTGCATAACCCAGTCTCCATCCGGTCATGGCAAAGCTCTTGCTGAATCCGTTGACGACAATCGTCCTCTCCCGCATACCGGGGAAAGAAGCAATGGAACAGTGATCCATCTGGTAGGTCAGCTCAGAATAAATCTCATCAGAGATCACAAAAAGATCCTTCTCCAGGATGATCTTTACAATCGGTTCAAGATCTGACCGGCTCATCACTGCGCCGGTGGGATTGTTGGGATAGGAAAGGATAAGTATCTTCGTTTTATCGGTGATGGCAGAGAGCAGCTCCTCGGCTGTCAGCTTAAATTCATTCTCCTCTTTTAAAGGAAGTCTGACCGGAACACCATCAGCCAGCTTAATGCATGGCAGGTATGATACATAGCAGGGCTCCGGGAGAATAACTTCATCTCCTTCATTCAGCATGGCCCTGAGAGCCAGATCGATTCCCTCGCTGCCCCCGACTGTCACTACGATCTCTGATCCGGGATCATAGGAAAGGCTGTACCGGCTGCGCATATAATCGGATATAGCTACGCGAAGTTCCATGAGTCCTGCATTGGAAGTATAGAAGGTCCTCCCCTTTTCAAGGGAATAGATCCCCTCCTCCCTGATATGCCAGGGGGTATCAAAATCGGGTTCGCCGACACCCAGTGAGATGGCGCCGGGCATCTCCTGAACGACATCGAAGAACTTCCTTATACCCGATGGTTTTATATCAATCACTTTATCAGACAGGGGATTTCTCATAATGACACCTTCATTCTGTTATGCTCTTCCTTCTCAATAAGAATCATACCGTGATCCTTATACTTCTTGAGGATAAAATGGGTGGCTGTCCCGGCCACAGAGTCCAGGGTAGACAGTTTGCGGGTCACAAACATGGACACCTCTTTCAGAGATTTACCTTCCAGAAAGACTGCGAAATCATAGCCGCCGGACATCAGATAGAGTGCCTTCACTTCAGGATAATTCGTGATATGGGCGGCCAGCTTCTCAAAGCCCTGCCCCCTCTGCGGAATGACCCGCACCTCTATCAGAGCGGTCACTTTCTCAAGATCAGTCTTGTCCCAGTTGATCAATGTCGGGTAACCGCAGATTACTCCTTCATTCTCCATCTTCTCTATCTCCTGGAAGATAAGGGTTTCATCTGTTCCCAGCATGATCGCAAGTTCATGGATATCTATCTTGCTGTTCTTTTCCATCATCCTCAGAATCTCAGTGCGCATAATATAGTAATCCTTTCATAATATCTCATATATCTTATATATCTCATCCGTCTTTGGCGGTTCCAGATATCTTTTTTCCGTGTCATAATGAATCAGCCGGTCATTCCCCTCTATGGTTTTCCCGATGATTCCGGCCTCCATACCGTGTTCCCAAAGGGCATGGACAGCTTCCTCTCCATCCCGGCACACTGCCAGCATACAGCCTCCCGACAGCAGCATATAGGGGTTCAGGTCGAAAAACTCACAGATCTCAACTGTGTGCTGACGGATGGGTATCTTCCTGATCTCCACTTCAAGGCCTGTGCCAAGAGAAGCTGCAAGCTCCCAGAGACTGCCAAAGACACCGCCTTCCCCGACAGCATGGATCTTCAGAGCTCCGTGGTTTCTCAGGATATCGGCCGCCTCGGCCATGCCTGCGTCTGCATAAAAATCTCCGGCAGTGTGGATGAAGGATGCAGGATAGCGAGAGACCAGCTGTTCTTCTTTCCCGATGGCCAGCATGGCTGCCCCTTCCCGGCCGGCATGCCCCACCATGACCAGGTCCCGGCCTGCTGCTTCAGGCCGGCTGTCAGCTGCCGGTAAATCTGCCGGCAGACCGTACCCCGCCACAGACAATATCAGTGTATTGACCGCAGATGTCACAGCAGCAGTACCCGGCAGCAGCAGCAGTTTTTCCTGTCTGCAGACACAGTCGAGCTCCCTGAACAGGGCCTTGAGTGATGACTCCTCTGTTCCGGCCGGCATAAGAACATCCACCATCATTCTTTCAGGCAGTACTCCGGCAGCCAGAAGAGTGTTTTCCATGCCGTAAACTGCTCTTCTGGCTGCCAGTATCCAACCCTGTATCGAAGTCATCTTAAGCTTTACAGGAAGCAGATCGCTATCAGGACCCTTTCCCTGCCGGCCTTGCTGCAATGGCCTTAAAACCGAGCGTCTGTATACGCTCTCTTTCACCCTGCCGGTCCGAAGCATTACATCAGGATCGCCGGAACAACAGCGGTAACAACCATTGCAATTACAACAATGGCAATAATGATTGCAGATATTCTCTGTCTTTTCTTAGAATACATATGACCCTCCTGATCTTATATAAAACTAGTTTAATCTTGCGGAAACTGCTCAGGCATTCAGGGCCTGAATGATCTCCGGAAGCTTCTCGCCTACGATGTCATTGTCAAGCTGGCAGGTGCCGGCATTGCGGTGGCCGCCTCCGCCATAGGACAGGCATAAGGCGCCGATATCAACATTTGATGCCCTGTTTACTATAGATTTGCCGATCATCACAGCTGTATTCTGCTTGCGGAATCCCCAGGCGACATGAACAGAAATCTGTGTCTCCGGATAGAGGGCATAGATCATAAAACGGTTGCCCGCATAGATCATCTCCTCATCGCGCAGGTCCAGGACAACCACCTTGTCATAAACCTTAGCAATCCGCTGAAGCTGTTCTTTAAAGAGCTCTGTCTGCTCGAAATAAAGATCGACCCGTTCCTTGACATCCGGCAGGTCCAGAATCTCATCGATGGAATGGTTGAGGCAGTACTCGATCAGTTCCATCATCAGATTGTAATTGGAGATCCTGAACTCACGGAACCTGCCCAGACCGGTTCTGGGATCCATAATATAGTTGAGCAGGACCCACCCTTCCGGATGAAGGATCTCTTCCATGGTAAAATCAGCACTGTCTCCTTTATCTACTGCTGTCATGAGCTCTTCGCTGATATTCTTGAATACATCCTTGCCGCCGTAATAGTCATAGACAACACGGGCCGCACTTTTGGCATGCGGGTCAATGTAGTACTTTCCTTGTGCATCTTCCTCTTTGACCCTGATCAGCTCTGACTCATGATGATCAAATGCCAGTCCTACTCTCGGGTCATAGGGAAGGTTGGTAGTAATATCGTTCTCCGTAAGCTCTACTTTCCCGTCCTGGACATCCTTGGGGTGAACAAACTTGATATCATCTATGATGTCAAGTTCCTTAAGCAGCATAGCACATACAAGTCCGTCAAAATCACTTCGCGTTACCAGTCTCTTTTTCTCGCTCATAATGCATATCTCCTATATCTAAGCTGTTTCAGGTATTGATGATTACATCGATTATATCCTATTGCCTCTCATTTTTCAAGCTTTGGCGGTGGATAATACGGATTGCTGCATTGTGGTTCAGAGGATTCCGGCAGCGATAATCAAAGAGACACAGGGCAGGCTCTCTCCTGAGCCGCCCATCCTGCATCCATAAGGACACATCAAAGCTGAACTCCTCAATATGGCAGGCATTTGCAGCTGTCCGCGGATGGTAGCTGCCATCTCGTACCTGATCAGGAAACAAAAGCTCTCCCCGGTCGCGAAAGAGCTGCCTCCACCGGTCTTTCTTCCCTTTCCCGCCAGGTGCCCAGGCAGGTCTTTTCTTCAGGTCTTCACGCAGGTACATATCAAGAAGCAGGAGTTCATCAAGGAAATCCTCCTGTATAGGGCTGTACACAGCTTCTTCCAGCAGGAAGCTGCGCAGGATCTCATATTTTTCCGCACGGTTGTGGTTAAAACGGTGGTATCCTTTTTTCCTGTACCAGGCTGCGAACAGATCATAAAAATCAAAGGGGGATGGGAAAAATCTGATGGCATATTTCAGGGTTTCTGAAAACTGCATACTGTTATAATAGGTCTCGACCATGTCCTCCACGCCCTTCAGGCGAAGCATGTCCCCATAGTCGATCCACTTGTTTTTCAGGACCTCATAGGGAGGCTGGCTGCGCGCCGCCATCCCGTACTCATCCCTCATCATCTCCATATAAGTCCCCTTCAGCAACTTCAGGAAGCCAAGCTGTATCTGGTCAGGACCATGTATATACAAATCGTTAAAGGAGATCCTGAATCGATCAAAGCTTTCATGCGGCAGACCGGCAATCAGATCGATATGCTGGTGGATATTGCCCATGTCGCGGACCCTGTCTACATGGGCAAACAGCAGTCTGAGATCTGTCTTTCGCCGTATTGACTCCAGGGTAGCCGGGTTGGTAGACTGAAGCCCTATCTCCAGCTGGATCAGTCCGGGCCTCATCCTGGCAAAAAGGGCCAGGTCTTCTTCCCGGAGAAGGTCGGCAGATATCTCAAAATGAAAATTGGTGATGCCGTTGTCGTGGTCGAGAATATACTGCCATATGCTCATGGCCCGGTCACTTCTGCAGTTAAATGTCCTGTCCACAAACTTGACCTGTAAAACCTCTTCTTTGAGAAAAGTGCTGATCTCTGAAAAGACAAGCTTAAGAGACCTGAATCTGACATTCTGGTCCGCTGAGGAGAGGCAGTAGCTGCACCGGAAAGGACACCCCCTGCTGCTCTCATAGTAGAGGATCTTATGATCAAAGAGGTGAAAATCTCCATAGACAAAAGGAATCCTGTCAAGATCTACAGGAGCCGCAAAAGGATTTATCCTCCCTCTGACCGCGATACCCTGAGGCAGTTTCTCAGGAGGGATCTTCTCGAGATCCCCGTATTCCTCCCACAGGTAAACCATCCCGGTAAACTGTTCCTCCCCCTCTCCCTGCATCACCAGGTCCACAGAGGAGAATTCCCGGAGAAATGGACGGGCATCATAAGACACCTCAGGACCTCCCATCCATATGACCGCCCCGGGAAGGATCTTCTTATATTCCTCCGCCAGTTCCCTGACCAGCCGGATGTTCCAGATATAGCAGGAAAATACCAGGACATCCGCCCGGACCTCATAGAGGTCGGCAAGGATATCCTCCATATAGTGATTGATGGTGTATTCCCGGATAATATACTCAGCCTCCGGCGGTCCGTATTTCCCGGCAAATGCTTTCAGGGAAAGGACAGCCAGATTGGAATGAATATACTTTGCATTGATCGCGCACAGAAGATATTTCATAAGTAATCCTTCACACAGGCCGGCACTTACTGGTCCCACTGTACCTGGCCAAAAAGAAAACGCAGCCTGTAAAGGCCGCGTTTAAACAATAAAAAGAGCACGAGACGGGATTCGAACCCGCGACCCTCGCCTTGGCAAGGCGATACTCCACCACTGAGCCACTCGTGCGTAAAACCTATGTACTAAAAAGTATATCATAAAAACAGATAATGTCAAGAAATAGTTGGAGATATAAAGAAGCGGGTGATGGGAATCGAACCCACGTGTCCAGCTTGGAAGGCTGGTGTTCTACCATTGAACTA
>CADBNQ010000070.1 GCA_902796045.1 uncultured Lachnospiraceae bacterium
CTGGTATCCTTGACATTCTTCAGGCTGGCAGTGATATAGCCCACCATGCCGGCCGAAAGCTCATCGCAGGGAATAAACTGGCCTGCGCCAAAGGTTCCTACTTCAACCACCTCAGCCTGGGCACCTGTGGCCATCATCAGCATGTTGGTTCCCCTGCTGATCCGGCCTTCCATGATCCGGGCAAAGACGATCACCCCCTTGTAGGAGTCGTACAGGCTGTCAAAGATCAGGGCCTGCAGGGGATTGTCCCGGCTGCCGCCGGGAGCAGGGATCTTCTCGACGATCTGCTCCAGGACTTCTTCGATGTTGATCCCGTTCTTGGCAGAGATGCGGGGGGCATCCTCTGCCTCTATGCCGATGATATCTTCGATCTCTTCCACCACCCGGTCCGGATCGGCGCTGGGCAGGTCAATCTTGTTGATCACCGGCATGATCTCCAGGTCATGGTCCAGGGCAAGGTAGACATTGGCCAGGGTCTGCGCTTCTATACCCTGGGCCGCATCAACTACGAGCACAGCACCCTCGCAGGCTGCCAGGCTTCTGCTGACTTCATAATTAAAATCAACATGCCCCGGGGTATCTATCAGGTTGAAGGTATACTCCTGTCCATCCCGGGCCTTGTAAATGATACGCACAGCCTGGGATTTGATAGTGATCCCTCTCTCCCGCTCCAGATCCATATTATCAAGGACCTGGTCCTGCATCTCACGCTCGGTCAGCAGACCGGTCTTTTCGATGATCCTGTCAGCCAGCGTGGACTTGCCATGGTCAATATGTGCTATGATGCAAAAGTTTCTGATTTTCTTCTGATCTGTATCAGCCAATCTTTCTTCCTCCATCCTGCCTTACTCATCAATGCCTGGCCGCGAGCTCATCCGTGATCTCCTTCCAGCTCATGTCCTGCTCCGCCATCAGCACCATCATATGATACAGGAAATCGCAGATCTCATATTTCAGTTCTTCCGAATCCGGATTCTTGGCAGCGATCACGATCTCTGTTGCTTCCTCTCCGATCTTTTTCAGGATCTTGTCCACACCCTTGTCAAAAAGATAATTGGTATAAGAACCCTCTTTGGGATGATCCTTCCTGTCCATGATGGTATCGTAGACCTGCTCAAACACAGCAAGGGGATTGTGGTCATCATACTCCCTGCGCATAAGGTCTGTAAAAAAACAGGTCCTGTTCCCGGTATGGCAGGCCGGCCCGACCTGGGCAACCCTTGCCAGGAGGGTATCCTTATCACAGTCAACAGTCAGAGCCCTGACATACTGGAAATGACCGGAGGTCTCCCCTTTGGTCCACAGTTCCTGCCGGCTCCTGCTGTAATAACACATCTTCCCGGTGGCAATGGTCTTCTCAAAGGACTCTTTTGTCATATAGGCCAGCATCAGCACTTCCCCGCTTTTATAATCCTGGGTGATGCAGGGTACCATGCCGTCACTGTTTGTCCTGAATTCGTCAAAGGTCATGCTGCTTTCGTAGGTATTGACCAAAAGTCCCTCTTCTTTCAGGGCCTGCTTGAGGTCCATGCAGTCAGATGGCTCGCCGGCCCTTATGATCAACCCCTGGCTCATGGTCATCTTTAAAAGGGAGGCATTCTTTCCGGCATCAGCTGTCCCGGACATCACAAAGACAGGGACCTTTACCTTGATCTTTAAAAAATCCGCCGTCCGGACATAGTCATTTTCCGAAGGATCTCCCTCAAGAACGATGCCGCCGAAGCCTTCCTCTTCCACGGCCTGTCTGGCCCGGATCAGGGCTTTTTCATAATCAGTTTCTTTAAGCAGCAGGTAGATCCGGTCTGCACCGAAACGTTTTGATGCTTCCCTGACCGCCTCCAGGTTATCGTGAGTCTCTGTATCGACGATGACCCTTCTGGCCCCGGCGTAGATCATCTTCTTGATATCTTCAAAACGCTTCACCCTGGCCAGAACACTTAAGGGGATATCTGCGGCACGGCAGACCAGCCTGATGGTATGGACATCCTCCTCCCGGTCTTCCTCAAAAGAAGGGCTGTCGTAAAAAAACAGTTCGTCAGCCCCGCAGTTGTCATAGTAAACAGCATCCTCCAGAATATGGTCCGGTCTTAGCTGCATGATGATACTTGTCTGTTCCATAGCTATCTCCGTCTTTATCGTTTTTGATCCTGCTCACAGCAGAGTTCCTTTTGTTGAAAGAACATCCTTCAGTCTGGGGTCCACGGAGACTGCCTGGTCCAGGGCCTTGGCGAAGGCCTTAAAGGCTGCCTCCATGATGTGGTGATTGTTGGTCCCCCACATCAGCTTCAGGTGAAGATTCATTACTGCCCCGTAGGAAAGGGCATAGAAGAACTCCCTGGCCATCTCCGTATCAAAAGTCCCTACCTTCTCCACAGTGAAAGGCAGGTCATACACCAGGAAGGGCCTTCCCGACAGGTCAATGGCACACATGACCAGGGTCTCATCCATGGGAAGGAAGAAATTGCCGAATCTGCGGATACCTTTTTTATCCCCCAGGGCCCGGGTGATGGCCTGGCCCAGGGCAATGCCGGTATCCTCTATGGTGTGATGGCAGTCAACAAAGAGGTCTCCCTTTACCTTGCAGGTCAGGTCAAAGAAACCATGCCTTGCAAAATTGTTAAGCATATGGTCAAAAAACCCGATGCCGGTGTCAATCTCTGTCTTCCCGCTGCCATCCAGATTCAATTCTATAAATATATCTGTCTCTGCAGTCTTTCTCTCTATGATCGCTTTTCGCATATTATTGATCCTCCTCAAATCTCACCGCTATGGAATTGGCATGAGCGGTAAGCTGCTCTGCCCGGGCAAAAGCTTCTATGTCCTCGTGGATCTCCTTTAAAGCCTGTCTGGAATAATAGATGATACTGGATTTCTTGATGAAATCATCCACGGAGAGGGGGGAGAAGAATTTGGCCGTTCCGTTGGTCGGAAGTACATGGTTGGGTCCGGCAAAATAGTCTCCAAGAGGTTCGGAGCTGTAGGGTCCCAGGAAGATGGCGCCCGCGTTCCTGATCTTTGTCATCAGCTCAAAGGGATTGGCCGTCACGATCTCCAGATGTTCTGAGGCGATGCTGTTGACCACCTCTACCGCCTCATCCATGTCCTGCGCCAGAAGAATGTAGCCGAAACGGTCCAGGGATTTCCGGATGATCTCAGCCCTTGAGAGGGTCTCAAGGAAGCCCTGAATCTCTTTCTCAACCCCGGCAGCCAGCTCCTTGCTTGTGGTCACCAGGATGGCACTGGCCATCTCGTCATGTTCCGCCTGGGATAAAAGATCGGCGGCCACATATCTGGGATCAGCCGTTTCATCTGCCAGCACCAGGATCTCACTGGGCCCGGCGATGGAATCGATGCTGACGTGGCCGTAGACCGCCTTCTTGGCAAGGGCCACGTAGATATTTCCCGGTCCCACGATCTTATCCACTTTCCGGATGGAAGCAGTACCATAAGCCAGGGCGGCCACAGCCTGGGCTCCTCCCACCTTATAAACCTCCGTGGCCCCTGCTTCATGGGCAGCGACCAGGGTGGCAGGCGTCACCTTTCCGCTGCGGTCGGGAGGGGTGACCATGACGATCCGCTCAACTCCTGCCACCACAGCCGGGACAATATTCATCAGGACCGAAGAAGGGTAAGCGGCTTTTCCTCCAGGCACGTATACGCCCACTGACGAAAGAGCCGTCACCTTCTGTCCCAGCATGGTCCCGTCCGGTCTGGCATCAAACCAGCTGTACTGCAGCTGCTTCTCATGAAATGCTCTGATATTGACCAGAGCCTTTCGGATCACTTCCACCAGGCTCTTGTCAACCTTGCTGTAGGCCTCCTCGATCTCCCGGCTGCTGACCCGGACGGACTCCGGCGTCAGCCTGCAGCCGTCAAACTTCTCTGTATAGGAAAAAAGAGCTTCATCCCCATGCTCCCTGACATCTGAAAGGATCGCTCCGACACGGTCAGCGTATTCATCATACTGGTCAGGGCTCCTTTTCAGCAGGTCTTTAAGAATACTGCCAATAGTCTCTTTCTCTATCTTCCATGTTTTCATGATATTCCTCCCGTTTCTTTCCGGGTCAGTCTCTTAAGCCCCACCATGAGGCTGCGGATCCTCTCCTGCTCCATCTTCATGCTGACCTGGTTGACCACCATACGGGCTGAAAGATCACAGATCTCCTCAAGAACCATCAGGCCATTTGCCTTCAGGGTAGAGCCTGTCTCCACAATGTCGACGATGACCTCTGACAGTCCCACGATCGGAGCCAGCTCCACAGACCCGTTCAGCTTGATGATCTCCACTGTCTGGTACTTTTTATTATAGAAATAATCCTTGGCGATCTGAGGATACTTGGAAGCGACACGGATCTGCTCACCGTGCTGCAGCTTCTCTCTGGCAGATTCAGGACCACACACGCACATCTTGCATTTCCCGAATCCCAGGTCCATCATCTCATAGAGATTTCTCCCTTCCTCGAGGATGGTATCCTCACCAGCCACCCCTATATCTGCTGCCCCGTACTCGACATAAGTGGGGACATCAGAGGCCTTAGCCAGGAAGAACTTGAGTTTAAGGTCTTCGTTGACAAAAATCAGCTTTCTGGTCTTCTCATCCTTCATGGCCTCACAGTAGATCCCCAGCTCTTCAAACATGGCCATGGTCTTTTTGGCCAGCCGGCCTTTTGCCAGCGCAAAGGTCAGATATCTCATGGTCATCAATACTCCTCTCTGAACTGCTCAAGGGTCAGGCATCTGGAACCGCCGGATCCACTCTTGTATATAGTCACGGAAGCCTCGTCCAGCACGAAGGCTGCTCCTGCTCCCTGTCTGAATATAAAATCCAGATACGCTTCCAGGCCGCCCTCATCCTCCAGAGAGGACAGCTCTGTCCGTATCCCGTCCTGTCGAAGGCCGGCTGCCAGGGAGATGGCTGTCTCCCTGTCCTTCCTGCGATACAGGAGGACAGCAAAGGCCGTTTCCCTGAGAGAAACCGGAATAGACTGCCGGTCCAGGGCCAGCATCAGCTCATCAACCAGAATGGTAAAGCCGATGGCAGGGGCTCGCTTGCCGAACTGGATCAGCAGGTTGTCATATCTTCCGCCCTTTCCGATCGCGTCACCGGTACCGTAAGTGTAGCCTCTGAAAATGATTCCTGTGTAATACTCGTAATAATTGACCATGCCCAGGTCAAAACCGACATAGTCCTCATAGCCGTACAGCCGGATCACCTCA